>NZ_SSDQ01000030.1:0-26280 GCF_004794315.1 Microbacterium sp. PF5
CCCGGTCGCCCCGATCGCCCTCGCGGCCGGGACGCTGCAGCGGCTGCCCGCCGCCGTCGCCCGTCCCGCCTACGACCGGGCCCGCGTGCGACCCGGCATCGTGCACCTCGGCGTCGGCAACTTCCACCGCGCGCACGAGGCCATGTTCGTCGACCGGCTCCTGGCCGCGGGAGACGCGGACTGGGGCATCTCCGGCGTCGGCCTGCTGCCCCACGACGCCGCCATGCGCGACGCCCTCGCCGCGCAGGACGGGCTGTACACGCTCGTGACCGTGACGCCCGACGGCACGGAGTCGGCCCGCGTGATCGGTGCGCTCACGGAGTATCTCTTCGCGCCCGACGACCCCGAGGCCGTCCAGGCGCGCCTGAGCGACCCCGCCACGCGCATCGTCTCGCTCACGATCACCGAGGGCGGCTACGGGATCGACGAGCGCACCGGCGCCTTCGTGCCGCAGGACGCCGGGACCCTCGCCGACCTCGACGACGCCGCGCACGGGCGCGGTACCCCGCCCCGGAGCGCTCTCGGACACCTCGCCGCCGCCCTCGCCCGCCGCCGCGCGGCCGGGATCGCGCCGTTCACCGTCCTGTCGTGCGACAACATCCCCGGCAACGGCGGCGTCGCCCGCACGGCTCTCAGCGGCTTCGCCGACCGGCTCGACCCGGAACTCGGGGCCTGGATCCACACGAACGTGGCGTTCCCCCATTCGATGGTCGACCGCATCACCCCGGTGACCACCGACGAGACCCGCGCGCTCGTCCGGGAGCGCTTCGGCGTGGACGACCGGTGGCCGGTGCGCTCCGAGGACTTCGTGCAGTGGGTGCTCGAGGACCGTTTCCCGCTCGGCCGCCCGGCGTTCGACACGGTCGGCGTGCAGCTCGTCGACGACGTCGAGCCGTACGAGCTCATGAAGCTCCGGCTGCTGAACGCCTCACACCAGGCGATGAGCTACCTCGGCATCCTCGCCGGGGCGACCATGGTGCACGAGGTGTGCGCGGACCCGCTCTTCCGCACCTTCCTGCGCGGGTACATGCAGCAGGAGGCCGTTCCCACCCTGCGTCCCGTACCGGGCATCGACCTCGACGCGTACGGGGAGCAGCTGCTCGCCCGGTTCGGCAGCACGGCCGTGCGCGACACCCTCGCCCGGCAGGTCGTGGACGGCTCCGACCGCATCCCCACCTTCCTGCTCCCGGTCGTGCGGGAGCGGCTCGCCACGGGCGGCTCGATCGCGCACGCCGTGCTCGTGCTCGCGGCCTGGAGCGTCTTCCTCGAGGGTGTCGCGGAAGACGGGACGCCGACCCCGGTGTCCGACCGCCGGCTCGCCCTGCTGCGCGCGGCGGTGGCCGCCGAGGCCGCGGAACCCGGCGCGTTCCTGGACTGCACGGAGGTCTTCGGCGATCTGGGGCGCGACGCGCGGCTGCGGGCGGAGTTCGTCGCCGCGCGCGCCTCGCTCCGCACGCTCGGGGCCCGCGCGAGCATCGCCGCCCTGGGCTGACCCGCGGGTCGAGGGGCTCAGACCGGGGCGGCCCCGGTGCGGCACGACTCGCGCTCGACCAGGTCGACGTCGATCACAGCGACCGCCGGCCCTGCGGGCTCCGCACCGCCGAGCCGGTCGAAGATGCGCTCCGCGGCGAGCGTGCCCAGGCGATACGGGTCCTGGTCGATCACGGTGAGCGCCGGCGTCAGAACGTCGGCCATCGGGAAGTCGCCGAAGCCGACGATCGCGAGGGGCTCGTCGCGCAGCGCCGCGGCGAGCGCCATCGAGCACCGCGCGTTGGCCGAGAAGAGGGCGGTGGGCGGGTCGTCGAGGGCCCGCAGTTGCGCCACCGCCTGCCGTGCCGCCTCCCGATCCGAGACGCCGGATCGCACCAGCTCCGCGTCGGCCGCGATCCCCGCCTCCGCGAGCCCGCGTCGCCAGCCCTCCAGCCGGTTCGCCTCGGTGGACAGGTGCACGGCGTCGCCGACGTAGGCGATCCGCCGGTGCCCGTGGCCGATCAGGTGCTGCACCGCCGCCACGGCCCCGCGCTCGTCGGCCTCGACGAACGTGTCGGCGTCGAGGCCGACGGGCGCCCGGTCGACGAACACGATCGGCGTGTGCTCGCGCCACCGCTCCAACCAGGAGTGGTCGACCCCGACCGGGGCGATCACCAGTCCCGACAGCTGCCGGCCGAGCATCGACTCGATCGCCGGACGCTCCCCCTCCGGGTCGGACCCCAGACTCGTGACGAGCGTGGACAGTCCGCGCCCGCGCGCGACGTCTTCGATGGCGCGGGCGATCGAGGCGAAGAACGGGTCGACGATGTCGGGCACCGCGACGCCGATGACCGAGGTCCGCCCGGCGCGGAAGGTGGTGGCCAGCACGTTGGGGACGTAGTTGAGCTCGCGCATGGCCTGCTCGACCAGGGCCCTGGTGTGCGGCAGCACGTGCGGGTCGTCGTTGAACACGCGCGAGACCGTCTTGGTGCTCACGCCCGCGCGCGCGGCGACGTCACGCATGGTCGTCACAGGTACCTCCTCGCCCCCGGGGCGGGGCAGCCTCCGGCCACCCTACCGGCCGCGCCGCGCTCAGCCGCGCCCGTCGACGGCGGCGGCCAGCTCGCGCAGTCGCGGCAGCGCGCGGGTCGTCAGCAGTTCCTCGCGGCGGGCGGCGTCGTACGAGAGGCTGTCCTTCCACAGCGAGCGTCCGGCCATCGCTCCCGCCGCCCCGTTCGCGACCGCCGTGGTGACCTGACCGATGAAGGTCTCGTGGTCGACCCCGGCCGACAGCACCGCCCACGGCACCCCCTGGGCCGCCTCGGTCACCGCGGCGCTGGCCTCGGCGGATCCCGGGTACTGCAGCTTGAGGATCTTCGCACCGGCCGCGACGGCGAGCGCGGCCCCCTCCGCGACGAGCGCCGGGAAGGCGTCCGCGTACTCCTCCTCGGTCTCGTCGTCGAGGCGGTAGGTGAGCAGCTCGACGATCAGCAGGAGTCCCTCCGCCTCGCACTCGGCGATGAGCGCGCGCATCTCGTCGGCGACGCGGGAGTCGCGCCCCTGCCGGTCGGGCCGCGTGTAGTAGAGCATCTTGGCGACCCCGCCGCCGAGCTCGCGCACCGTGCGCGGGGTGACGCCGGGCACGAAGCGGGTGTAGCGCAAACCGTCGACGGTCTCGAAGCCGGACGCGTCGAGGCCCACCACGAGGGCGGTGTCGCGGTCGAGCACGCCGTCGTCGACGACGGCCGGCAGGGCGACCTCGGGGTCGAGCAGGATGGCCGGCGCGTGCACGGCCAGGTGGCGCACGAGGTCGGCCTTCACCGCCGACAGCTCTTCGCGGGTGATGGCGTCGGGGCCGCCCGGTGCGTCGGGGATGGCGGCCTTCATGCCGTTGCGCTGGTCGGCGGCGACGATGAGCATGCCGCCGTCGGGGGTGGAGAGGGACTGCAGGGCACGGCGTTCGAGCGTCGTGAGCGGGTTGGCGACGGTGCGGGTGAGCATGGGTTCCTCTTCTCGTGGGCAGAAACCGATGATCCGCGGAAAATCAACCATGACACCGGTGTCTTTCTCTTCTATGGTGGGGGTATGACCGAGACCTGTCAACCGTCGGACGCCCACGTGGTCGTCGTGGCCGGGGTCGCGGGAAGCGGCAAGACCACCCTCGGCCGCGCCCTCGCCGCCGAGCTCGGCGTCCCGCTCCTCGACCTCGACGCCGTCACGACCCCCCTCCTCGACGCGCTCCCGCCCGAGCTCTGGAACGGCCACTGGCTGCGCGGGCCGCATGCCGCCGCCGTACGCGAGGGTCGCTACGCTGCGCTGCGGGCCGTGGCCGCCGACGCCGTCGCCACCGCGGGCGGAGCCGTGCTCGTGGCGCCCTTCACGCGCGAGCTGCAGGGCGGAGCGGCGTGGGAGCTGCTCCGCGCCGCGGTGGCTCCGGCGACCCCGCACGTGATCCACCTCACGGGCGACCCCGAGCTGCTCGCCGCGCGGCGGGCCGAACGGGCTGCCCCGCGAGACCTCCACCGCGCCGACGAGACCCCGCCTCCCCCGGCGATCCCAGTGACCCGCATCGACGCCGACCTGTCGACCGCGCAGCAGCTCGCGCGCGTGCGCGTCGTCGTCGGGCCGCGTCCGTCGCTCGACCCCGACGCCGTGGTCTTCCGCCGGACGTTCGACGCGGTGCTGTTCGACCTCGACGGCACCCTCGTCGACTCCACCGCCTCGGTCATCCGGTCGTGGCGCCGCTTCGCCGCCCACTACGGCGTCTCGGCCGAGGCCCTGCACGAGAACCACGGGCAGCCCGCCCGCGTGCTCGTGTCGAGGCTGCTCGCCCCCGCGCAGCACACCGAGGGCCTCGACCGCATCCTCGACCTGGAGCTCTCCGACGCGGTCGACCTGCCGAGCGTGCCGGGAGCGCGGGCCCTCTACGACGCGGTCCCCGCGCACCGGCGCGCCATCGTCACCTCGGGAGCCGCACCCCTCGCCGCCGCACGACTGGCGGCCGCCGGGTTCGCGGCACCGGGGGTGTTCGTCACCGCCGACGACGTCACCCGCGGCAAGCCCGACCCCGAGCCGTTCCGCACCGCGGCGACCCGCCTGGGAGTGGACCCCGCGCGCTGCCTCGTGGTGGAGGACGCAGCCGCGGGGATCGCGGCCGCCCGGACCGCCGGCTGCACGGTGCTCGCGGTCACCGGCACGGTCGACGCCGAGGCGCTGCCCGCCGACCTGGTCGTGGACGGCCTCGACCGCGTCGCGCTCACCGCCGACGCTGACGGCCTGCACCTGCGCCCGCTCGGCTGACGGGCGCCCGGGGCGGGGTCAGACCGCCGGTTCGGTCAACCGCGTCGCCGGGTCGGGCTCGTCCGTGACGACCGCGCGCGGCGCCGCCTCCACCGCGTCGAGCAGCGTGGTCGGACGGCTCACGGCGAGCGCCCCCCAGGAGGCCGCGGTCGACGCCGCCGTCGTCAGCGCCGCCCGTCCCCCGGACGCGCCGCCGAGACCGTGCAGGAAGCCGGCGAGAGAGGCATCGCCCGCGCCGGCCGTGTTCACGACGGCCGGAGCGACCGCCCGCGCGTGGATCACCGCCGCGTCCGTCACGACCAGCACGCCGTCGGCACCCATGCTCGTGTACACCGTGGCGACACCGCGGGCGACCAGCTCGCGCGCGGCCGCCGTCACCTCGCCGATCGTGCGCAGCGGACGCCCCACGAGCTCGGCGAGCTCGTGCGTGTTCGGCTTCAGCAGCGCCACCTCCGCCGGGTCGGCCACCAGCTCCGCGAGCGCGGCGCCGCTGGTGTCCACGGCCACGCGCACCCCGGCGCCGCGCACCGCGCGTACGACGTCGGCGATCCGGGCCTCGGCACCGGTCACCTCCGGGAGCGTGCCCGACACCACCAGCCACGAGGCGGCGAGCGCGCGGCACGCCCCTACCACGGCGGACCGCGTCTCCTCCCAGGCCGCCGGTGTGAGCGGCGGCGTCGGCGCGTTGACCTTCGTGGTGGCACCGCCCGCATCGATGATCGACGTGTTGACCCGGGTGGCCCCCGGCACGGTCACGATCCGCAGCACGTCGGCCAGCGGCGACTGCGCCGCGAACGCTACGTCGTCCGCCCCGAGCACCACCACGGCCGCGGTGGTGACGCCGGCCGCCCGCAGCGCAGCCGACACGTTCACGCCCTTGCCGCTGACCTCCCGCTCCCAGCCGGACGCGCGCACGAAGGCTCCACGCTCGAGCGGGACGGGCAGCCGGTACGTGGCGTCGATCGCCCCGGCCGCGGTCAGCGTCACGACGGGTCCTGCTGTCCCCTCCGGCAGCGCACGCGCCTCGGTCACGGCTGGTCCCCCTCGTTCAGATCGGCTGCCCGGTCGGCAGCAGCACCAGGTCGCGCACGACCACGTGCGGCGGCCTCGTCAGCATGAACAGCATCGCATCCGCCACGTCCGACGACCGGATGCCCGTGCCCTCGGCGATGCGCTCCGCCTCCTCGGGCGAGCCGTGCGCGAAGCCCCACAGCGGGTTGAGCACGACCCCGGGCGCGATCGCCCCGATGCGCACCCCGCTGTCGGCGTACTGACGACGCACCGTGTGCACGAACGACTGCACGGCGTGCTTGCTGGCGGAGTACACCGGCTCCCACTCGATGTCCTGGTGCCCCGACACCGAGCTCGTGACGAGGATGTCGCCGCTGCCCTGCGCCAGCAGCGGGGGAAGCGCCGCGCGCACCAGCGCCATCACACCGGTGACGTTGGTGGCCACCACCGCTGCGATCTGAGCGACCGTCGCATCGGCGAGATCGCCGCCGAGATAGATCCCCGCGTTGGGCAGCACGATGTCGAGGCGGCCGTGGCGGCGCAGGGTCTCGGCCACGACGTCCTCGGCGCTCTGCGGCTCCGACACATCGGCGGCGATCGTCGTGACCCGCTCCGGATGCTCCGCGGCGAGCGCCGCGAGCCGCTGCTCGTCGCGCGCCACGGCGACCACGTGGCAGCCGGCTGCCGCGAGCGCCTGCGCGGTCGCCAGCCCGATGCCCGAGCTCGCCCCGGTCAGCAGCGCCACCCGGTCCTTCACCGACACACCGCTCATCGTTCCCCTCCTTCTGCGAGCAGCGCCCGCCGGTAGATCTCATCGGGCCGGGTGTCGATGCGCCGCACCTCGTCGGCCGGCATGAACCGCACCCCGCCCAGCGTCTCGGCACCGATGATCGCCCGCGCGCACTTCTGCGCCATCGCGGTCATCCCGATGACCTGGTCGGCCGTCGCGCCGGTCGCGAACATCCCATGGTTCTGCAGGTACACGGTGACGGGCGGTGAGCCGTGGGCGTCGATGTGCGCCGCGAGCCGCGCCCGCACCTCCCGCGCGAGGGCGAGACCCGGATCGATGTAGGGCACCAGCAGCGGGGTCGCTCCGAGCACCACGATCTGGTCGGGGAACAGCGCACCCTCCACCAGCAGCTCGGGTCTCTGCGAGCACAGCACGGCGTTCACCGCGGTCGGATGCGCGTGGGCGATCACCCGCGCCGGCGTCTGGTCGTAGAGCACCACGTGCAGCAGCGCCTCGACCGAGGGCCGTCGTCTTTCCGCCTCCGCGACCCGGTCGAAGTAGCGGTCGACATCGGTGCCCGTCGCGCGCTCGTCGTCGATGAGCTCGCGCGCCTCGGCGAGCACCAGCGGTACGAAGTCCTCCGGGCGGGCGGCTCCGAGCACGGCGCCCGAGGCCTTGACCAGCATCGTGTCGCCCTCGCGCATCGAGGTGTTGCCCTCGCCGAGGACGGCCGCGTCGAGGGCGGGGTCGCCGAGGCGGCGGCTGAGGGCGGCGAGCAGCTCACGCGAGGTCATGCAGGGGCTCCGATCGGGTGGGGGGCGGGGTGGTGGACGCGCGGCGGGCCGTCGCCGTCGTCGACCGGGAGGGCCCGGGCGGTCGCGGTGTCGGGCAGGTCGCCGGCGGCGAGCGCGACCTGCAGCAGCACACCGCGGACGGATGCCTCGACGGGCCCGGCGATGACGGGAAGCCCGCTGCGGGCGGCGGTGCGGGCGCACAGCAGGGCGTTGCGCGCGCCGCCGCCGACGATGCGGATGCGCTCCAGGGTGCGTCCGCTCCGGCGGGCGGCGAGCGCGACGGTGTCGGCGTAGGCGACGGCGAGGCTGTCCACGATGGCGCGGACGAGGTCGGCCCTGGTGGACGGCGGCTCGGCCCCGCCCTCGACGCACGCCCGCACCAACCGCGCGACCAGGTCGTCCGGGGCCTGCAGCGCGGGGTCGGCGGGATCGAAGAGACCGGGGTACGACGACCGGGCCGCCGCGTCGAGCAGCGCGGTGAGCATGTCGAGCGACGGCTCGGCCTCGCCGTCGGCGGCTGCCCACTCGCGCAGCGTCTGCTGCAGCAGCCACATGCCGCTGAGGTTCTTCACCAGCAGGGTGTCGCCCCCGGCGCCGATCTCCTGCGTGAAGCCGTCGCGGCGGGCGCGGTCGTCGCGCAGCAGCGCGGGCAGGGCCACCCCGGCCACCCCCCAGCTCCCGCTGGAGACGACACCGGTCCCCTCGTCGTCGGCGGCGGTCACGGCCATGAATGCGGCGGCGGTGTCGTGCGCCGTCACCGCGAAGACGGGCACGGGGTGCGCGGCGCCGATCGCCGCGGTGACCCGGGCGGTGGTGGGCCCGGCCGACGATCCCGTCGGCACCACGGGAGGGAGCCGGGCGGGAAGACCCGCGGCGAGCGCGGCCGACCAGTCCCCGGTCGCCCGGTCGAGCAGCGCGGTGGTCGAGGCGAGCGAGGGCTCGGCCCCCACCCGCCCGGTGAGCAGGTGCACGACGATGTCGGCGGTCAGCAGGATCGTGTCGTCGGGGTCGCCGATGCCCGCGGACTGGTCCTGCCGCAGCTGATGGGCCGTGTTGATGGCCTGGTCGAGCACCCCGGTGACGACGTAGTCGGCGGCGAGGTCGCGGCCGGCGGAGGTGCGGGCCGCGAGGTCCGGGTCGGCAGCGCGGTGGTGCCGCACGAACGGACGCAGGGTGCCGTCGACGGTGAGCCGGGCGTAGTCCACGCCCCACGCGTCCACGCCGATGCCGCGCAGCTCCGCTCCCTCCTCCGCGGCGATCGCGACGCCCGCGCGGAGTCCGGCGAGCACGCCGTCGAAGAGCGCAGGCACGTCCCACCCGAGCCCCTCGGCGCGCGGCACCGGGGTGTTGGGGAACCGGGCGGCCTCCCGAACCGCCATCCGGGGCCCGTCCGGCGCGTCGGGGCGCAGCAGGCCGACCATGACGCGCAGGCTCGACGAGCCCAGGTCGACGGCGAGGTAGGCGGCCGTCATGTCAGATCGCGGTGTAGCCGCCGTCGATCACCAGCGTCTGCCCGGTGAGGTACGACGAGGCCGACGAGGCGAGCAGCAGGAGCAGGCCGTCGAGGTCGGCGGGCACGCCCATGCGGCCGGCCGGGATCATCGACACCCAGTCGGCGGCCAGCTCGGGGTTGGCCTCGGTGAACTGGCGGGTCATATCGGAGAGGATGTAGCCGGGCGCGATGGCGTTGACCCGGATCGCGGGCGCCCACTCCACGGCGAGCGACTTCGCCAGCTGGTCGACGGCGGCCTTCGACGCGTTGTACGACGCCTGATGCTGGGGCACGTTGACCACCCGGCCCGACATCGACGAGATGAGGATCGCGGACCCCTCGCGGCCCTCCGCCCGCAGCGGTCGGGCGAAGGCCTGCGTGCAGTAGAACGTGCCGCTGAGGTTCACGTCGACGACCTTCGCCCACGTGCCGGGATCGACCTCGGTCGAGTCGCCCCAGATGGTGATGCCGGCCGCGGTCACCAGCAGGTCGGCGACGCCGAGCTCCTCGCGCACGGCCGCGAAGGCGCGCTCGACCGAGTCGGCATCGGTGACGTCGACCAGGGCGGCGGCGGTGCGGGCTCCGGTCTCGGATGCCAGCCGCGCGGCGGACTCCTCGACCTCGGGCAGCAGGTCCAGCAGCGCCACGCGCACACCGGCGCGGGCGAGGGCGGTGGCGAGCGAGTAGCCGATGCCGCGGGCGCCTCCGGTGACGACGGCGACCTTTCCGGCGAGATCAGGGAAGCTCATGGGGTCCTCTCGGGGGTGACTCCGGCGACCGGGGGATCCCCCGGTCGCCGGAGGGGGTGTCAGCAGGTCGACTTGTAGACGGCGTCGGCGCCGTCGGTGTCGATGTTCTCCTTGGTGATGACCGTGAACCCGGTCTGGATCTTCTCCTCGGTGGCGTCTCCCTCGAGGGCGGCGAGCGCCTGGGCGACGCCGTCCTTGCCGATGGTGGCCGGCTCCTGGGCGACGAGCGCCTGGACGACGTCGTTGCGGAGCGCCTCGACCTGCGCGGGTCCGGCGTCGAAGCCGACCACGGTCACCTCGCCCTGCTTGCCGGCCTGCTGGATGCCGGTCGCGGTGCCCTCGGCGGCGAACAGGTTGGCGGCGAAGATGCCGACGATGTCCGGGTTGGCCTGCAGCGCGGCGGTCACGATGCGGGCGGCCTCCGCAGGCTCGTTGTGCGAGTACTCGATGCCCAGCGACTCGAACTTCGAGTCCTCGGCGACGGCCTTCTCGAAGCCCTCGCCGCGCGCGTCGGAGGTGGAGATGCCGGGGTCGATCGAGACCACGAGCACCTTGCCGCCCTCGGGGTGCGCCTTCTGGATGGCCTCGAACGCCGCGGCGCCACCGCCCTCGTTGTCCGACGCGATCTGCGAGACCGCCATCGACGGGTCCTCCAGGGTGGTGTCGACCAGCACGACCTTGATGCCGGCGTCGGCTGCGGCCTGGATGGGCGCCTGCATCGCGGTCACGTCGGTCGGGGCGATGAGCAGCGCGTCGGGCTTGGAGGCGACGAGTGCGTCGACGATCGGCTTCTGCAGCGTCGGGTCGAACTTCTCCGGGCCCTGCACCTGCACCGTCGCTCCGGCCTCCTTGGCCGCCTCTTCGATGCCGCACTGCATGGAGATGTAGAACTCGTCTCCGGCCACGCCCTGCACGAACGCGATGTTGTAGCCGTCGTCGCCGCCGCCGGATCCGCCGTCGCCGCCCGCGTCTCCGCCCCCGCCTGCGCAACCGGCGAGGATGAGCGTCGCGGACGCGCCGAGTGCGGCGATGCTGATCGCTTTCCTGTTCCACTTCATTGTGATCACCGTTCTTCTCTTGACTGTGTGTGGATGGTGGTGGGCCGGGCGTCAGGTACGCCGGCCCCCGCTGACGAACTTGCGCCAGAGGCTCTGGGAGTTGCCGCGCATGGCGGCCGAGCGGCGGACCTGGTCGACGTAGACGGCGGTGATGAGCACCGCGCCGACGGCGACCTGCTGCCAGAACGGCGGCACGCCGGTGATGACGAAGCCGTTCTGCAGCACCGCGGGGATGAACAGGCCCACGACGGTGCCGACGATGGTGCCGACGCCGCCGAAGAGGCTCGTGCCGCCGATGACGACCGCGGCGATCACGTTGAGGTTGGTCTGCGACTGCCCGGCGATCGCGGTGGTAGAGAACTGCGACAGCGAGAGGATGCCCGCGACGCCGGCGAGACCGCCGGAGAGGGTGTAGATCGCGATGAGGTGGCGGTCCACCTTCACGCCCACCCGTCGCGCGGCGAGCTCGCTCGATCCGACCGCGTAGGTGTGCAGGCCGAAGCGGGTGAAGTGCAGCACCACTCCGCCGATCACGATGATCACGAGGGCGATGACCGAGATGGTGGGGATCGTGCCGAGCACGTTGCCGTAGCCGATGGTGGTGGTCAGCACGGCGGGCACCTCACGGATGTCGACGCCGCCGGTGAGGATCTGCGCGAGGCCGAGCGACATGCCCAGCGTGCCGAGCGTGACGATCAGCGGCGGGATCTTCGCCTTGGCGATGAGGAACCCGTTGAGCAGTCCCCAGCCGATGCCGCAGGCGATCGCGACGAGGATGCCGACCACGGCCGTGCCCCAGCCCGCCCCGCCGATGGCGCGCATGACCATGGCCGAGACGACGCCGGAGAACACCAGCACCGAGCCGATCGAGAGGTCGATGCCGGCCGTGATGATCACGTACGTCATGCCGACCGCGAGCACGGCGAGGATCGAGGCGTTCTGGATGATCAGCCGGAAGTTCGACCACTGCGCGAACGTGTCGGGTGCCAGCAGGCTGAACACGACGACGATCGCGATCAGCACGAGCAGGATCTGGAAGGCCTGGGCGCGGAGCAGGTTGCGGAAGTAGCCGTTCTTCGGCTCCTCGAGGGTGCCGATCGCCACGGTCTCCGTGGGGGGCTTCGTCGTGCTCATCGGTTCGGCTCCTTGTCAGCGGCGGAGGTCTCGGCGACGTCGCCTTCGGGGGCGACGTCGGCCACGGGCGGGGCGGCGTCGCGGGTCACGGCGCCGGTCATGAGGCCGACGAGCTCCTCCATGGAGGTGTCGGCGGCGGGGATGTTGGCGACGCGCGTGCCCAGGCGCAGCACCTGGATGCGGTCGGAGACCTCCATGACGTGCGGCATGGAGTGCGAGATGAACACCACGGCGATGCCCTTGTCGCGCACCCGGCGGATGGTCTCGAGCACGTTCTGCGTCTGCCGCACGCCCAGCGCCGCGGTGGGCTCGTCGAGGAACACCACGCGCGAAGCCCAGTGCACGGCGCGGGCGATGGCGATGGCCTGCCGCTGGCCGCCCGACATCTCCCCCACCGGCGAGGTGAGCGAGCGCACGGTGGCGCCCAGCTCGTCGAAGGCGGCCCGCGACTGCGCGCGCATCTCCTTGGTCTTCATGAAGCCGAGGGCGCCGGCGACGCCGGTCTGGCGCAGCTCGCGGCCGAGGTACATGTTCTGCACCGGGTCGAGGTGGGGCGCGAGTGCGAGGTCCTGGTAGACGGTCTCGACACCGAGCGCGCTCACCGCGGACGGCGTGGACATGTCGGCCTCTTCGCCGTCGAACAGGATCGTGCCGGAGTCGACGGCGAGGTTGCCCGAGAGCGCCTTGACGAGCGTCGACTTGCCGGCGCCGTTGTCGCCGATGAGGGCCGTCACCTCCCCCGGATACACCTCGAAGTCGACGTCGTTCAGCGCGCGCACGTGGCCGAACTGGCGCGAGAGTCCGCGCGCCTGGAGAACCGGAACCGTAGAACTGAGCGACATGGGTCAGCTCCTTCCCTTGCTGTTGTCGTGATCGGAGTGGCCGGAGCGGAACGCCGCGGCCACGCTCTCGAAGTCGGTGCGGGTGCTCGCGGCGAACGCGGCGAACAGCGCGGCGCCGTAGGCGGTGGCCTCGTCGTGCGTGGCGACCGTGACATCGGGCAGCACGAGTCGGCGCGCGCGGACGACGCTCGCCATGCTCGACCAGCCCCCGGTCAGCACGGTCGAGGTGGGCGGCGCGACCTCGCGGTCCATGACCTCCATGAGCTCGGCGCACATGTCGTTGCCGTGCAGCAGCGTCGCGGTGAACAGTTCCGCCGGGTCGAGGCCGTCGCCGTTCGCGACGATCTTCAGCTCGCCGTCGTCGTTGCGGGCACCACTGACCGCGAGGGCCCCGTCGGCGAGGGTGCCGGTGACGGGCAGCGCCATCACGGCTTCATCGATCCGCGCCCGGCCCGCGGCGTCGGCGATGCCCAGCAGCTGCAGCACGCGCCGCATGAGCAGACCGGACTTCGTGCCGGCGAGCAGCACGTATTTGCCCGGCAGCACATGACGCACGGTGTTGATGCCGGCGAGGGCGAGCCGTTCGCGCGCGTCGAACGGCAGCGGGCCGTCGAGCACCCGCACCAGCGCCTCGGCCGTGCCCATCGAGTCGTACAGCTGTCCGCTGTGGACGGCGCCCACCGCGACGGCGGAGACGAGGTGGTCGTGGCCGGCGACGGTGAGCACGGCGCCGCGGAAGCCGTCGGGCATGGCGTCGTCCGAGAGGATGCCCACGGCGCTGCCCGCGCCGACGCGCTCCGCGAGCAGGTCGTCGCCCACGCCGAGCACCTCGAAGGCGGCGTCCCACGGCGTGCTGTCGTCCTGGTCGAGCAGCCCGGTGCGCGACGCCAGGGAGTACTCGGCGACGCGGGGGCCGCCGAGGGCGTGCACCACCAGCTCCGGCACGGTGAGGAAGGTGCGTCCGCGCAGGTCCACCCCGGACTCGCGCAGGTGCAGGATCTTGGCGATGGAGGCCAGCGGGCCCACCGGCAGTCCGGTCCGTCCGAGGAACTCCGCGCGGAAGGCGTCGGGGGTGGCGAGGATCTCGGCGGCACCGCGCGGGTCGAACCAGGCCATGACGGGCGCCGCGGGCTCTCCGGCGGTATCCAGCAGCACGCCGGCCTCGGCCATGCCCGACACCCCGAGCGCGAGCACGCGGTAGGGGCCGTGCACGCGCAGCAGGACGTCGGCCTCGTGGGCGAGCTCGCGGACGGTGTCGACGGCGACCGCGGCGGGCATCTCGGCGCGGCCGTGCTCACGGCTCGTCCACGGCGACCGGCGGCTCGCGACGAGCACCTGGCGTCCGTCGGTGTCGGCGACGAGGAGCTTGATGCTGGTCGATCCCATGTCGACCCCGACGACGTAGCCGTTCATCGGATCCCGGTCCCGGTGAGCGTGGTCGGCCATCCCGCGCCCGGCTCGGCGACGAGCACGCGTGCGTCACCCGCGAGGTGCCAGGCGCCGAAGGCGTGCGGCACGGCGAACGCCTGGCCGTGCGAGACGGCGATCCGGCCGGACGCGCCGACCAGCTCGCCCTCCCCCTCCTGCACCAGCACGACGCCGAAGCCGGCAGGGCGCTCGGTCGAGACGTCCCCGGAGACGGCCGCGTCCCAGAGGCGGAAGAAGGGGTCGGCGGCGGCGGGCAGGAGCGAGCGGAAGCGCGGGCCGGCGGGCGTCGTGCCCGCGTCGCTGATCAGTGCGGCGAGCTGCTCGGGGGCGAGGCGGTCGGCCGAGACGGCGGGCATCACGGCGTCGAAGCCGAGGTCCAGGTGCGACTCCTCGCGGGTCGAGGTGGTGACCGACCACTCCAGCAGGATGGAGAAGTCGGTGGGCTCCTGCACCTCGGCGACGAAGATGCCGCCGTCGATGGCGTGCGCGGTGCCGGCGGGCACGAGGATGCCCATGCCCTCGCGCACGACGACGCGGTTCATGTGCGCGAGCATCCACTCGCTGTCCTGGGCGTCGCGGCGGCAGTCCAGCTCGGCCCGGTCGAGGTCGGTGTTCCAGCCGAGGTGCACGGCGCTGTCGGCCTCGGTGTCGAGCACGAACCACGCCTCCGTCTTGCCGTACGGGCAGTCCAGGTGGCTCGTGGCGAACGCCCGGTCGGGGTGCACGTGCACGGGGAGGCGCTGGCGGGCGTCGAGCAGCTTGACCAGCAGTCCCACGTCGCCCGCGTCGGCTCCGCTCCCCGGGCCGGTCCAGGCCGCGGGGTCGGCGGTCACGAGGTCGCGCAGCAGTGCACCGTCGGCGGTGACGGCGAGACCGGTGTCCGGCGTGCCGAACCGCGACACCGTCGCGCCCAGCCACTCCTCGGGCTGGTGGTCGGTCTCCGGCTCGATCCCGCGCAGCGCCGCGATGCGGTCGCCGCCGCGGTAGAAGTGCTGGACGGGGTTGGGCGGCAGCAGGACCGGGTTCATCGCAGGTCTCCGATCGGGCGGGCGGATGCGTCGCGCTCGGGGGCCATCTCGCCCGAGCCGCGGGCGATGAGACGAGTGGGGACGACGATGTGCTCCGGCTCGGCCTGGGGGTCGGCGCCGAGCTGCATCAGCCGCCGGAACGTCGCCTCGCCGATCAGCCGGGGGTCCTGGTCGACGCAGGTGATGCCGGGGGTGAACACGTCGGCGAACTGGAAGTCGCCGAACGAGATCAGCGCGGGCATCGGCACGCGGTCGGCACTGAGCACGTGGATGGTCGCGATGGCGGCGGGGCTGGTGGCGCAGAAGAGGGCCGTCGGCGCGTCGGGGCGGGCGAGCAGCTCGCTGATCGACCGCTCTTCGCGGTGGCGGCCCTGCGCGATGATCAGGCTCTCGTCCACCTCGACCCCGGCCTCGGCGTGGGCGTCGCGGTAGGCGCTCAGGCGCTCGAACACGGTGGGGTACGGGATCTCCTCGCCGATGAAGCCGATCCGGCGGTGCCCGCGGGAGAGGAAGCCGCGGACGGCTTCGAGCGTGGCGCCGTAGTCGTCGACGACGATCGAGTCGATGCCTTCGCGCGAACGGTCGACGCAGATCACCGGGAACCGCTGCCGCAGCGCCGCCAGCTCGGCGGACTCGATCGCGAAGGGCGAGATGATGAGCCCGCGCAGGCGGTCGCCGGTGAGACGTTCGAGCTGTTCGCGCTCCTGTGCGGCGTCGTGCACGGTGCTGGCGAAGAGCACGTTGAGGCCCTCGGCGACGGCGAGCTCCTCGACGGCGCTGACGAACGCGGCGAAGAACGGGTCGGAGATGGCGTCGATGAGGATGCCGATGGTGTCGGTGTCGCCGCGCTTGAGCGACCGGGCGCGACGGTCGGGCACGAAGCCGAGCTCGAGCACCGCGGCGGCGACGCGTTCGCGGGTCTCGGGAAGCACGCCGCTCTCGCCGTTGACGACGCGCGAGACGGTCTTGATGCTCACGCCGGCGAGCTGCGCCACGTCGGTGATGCGCGCCCGGCGGCGCCCGTCACGCTGGGTGCCCACCGTCGCGCTCGACTCGTCGCGCTCGTGCTCCATTGCCACCTCGACATCGTTGTCATCGTTGAATCCGCGGCCATCGCGAGTTCGATGGGAACATCATGCGACCGGGTCGACAACGTTGTCAAGCGCCGATTCGATCGCAGCCCACCGCTGCGAGCGGTCACCCGCCGGGCGTCACCTCGACGTCGACGCCCAGTTCGAGCACCCCGCCGGGCGCCAGCGGGCGCAGCAGTCCGCGAGCCCGCGCATCGGCCCGGCCGAGGATCGTCGGCACGGTCGCCGGCTCGATCCCCAGGACGACGTGGCCGCGCTCCTCGGCGACGCGCCACTGGAACAGCGCCGGCAGGCGTGCGGTGTCGACGGCGATGCGGACCGCCGCCCCGCGCGGGCTCTCGACGACGATGTCGACCCGCTCCCGAAGCGGCAGCTCGTGGCGGAACACCTGCTCGGGATACGACACCGCCGGGGCCGGGAACCGGTCCCACGAGCCGAGGCCCGCCCGCGCTTGCGCGTCCCGGGGCTCGACAGCGGTCGCCGGCGAGTGCAGCACGGTCCCCTCGTCGACCAGCGGCCAGCCGAGGTTGAGGTGGTAGAGCACCATGGGCTCCACGGCGGCCGCCCCGCGGTTGACCACGAGGTCCTGCACCCGGACCAGGCGCGACCCGATCGGCGTGCTGATGCGGCGCCGGAGTTCGAGGTGCACCCCGAAGACCTCGACCTCGCGGACCGTGCCCTCGACCACGACCTCGCGGTCGGTCACCTCGGTGCGCGTGACCTCGGCGCGCAGCGACGAGTATCGGCCGTGCAGCGGATGCGCCTCACCCTCGTCGACGGACGGCGCTCCGAAGCTGCGCAGTCCGCAGGTCGTCAGCAGCCCACCCCCGAACGACCGGAGCCAGCCGTCGTCGTCCGGCCCGGGGACGATCGGGGGGAATCCGGTCGCCGAGGTCCACGCGAAGGGCATGCCCGCGACCCGCAGCTGCCCCAGGTCGAGGCCGCGATCGGGCAGGACCTCGAGGTCGAGGTCGCCGTTGACGACCCGGATCCGGCGGCTCCCCGCATCCGGTCCGTCGGTCCGCAGCGACGACTCCACCGTCACGGCCTGCCCGCGGTGCCCGAGCCGTCGCCAGGCCTCGTCGATCGGCGCCCCGTACAGCTCCGCCACCATCTCCCGCCCTTCTCCCGCGCCGTCCTGGCGCGCGTGCGGCCACCGTAGCAGGCGCTCGTCCGGCCCGGATCCTCGCGATTGACAACGTTGTCTCGTCTCTGCATACTGATCGTGCGCATCGCCGCGCCACCCTCACGCAGAGAGCACCATCGATGACGAAGCCTCGCCTCCACCGCCTGTTCCACGCCCGCTCCGGTCGCGCCCTCGACGTGGCCGTCGACCACGGGGCCTTCCACGAGCACTCGTTCCTCACCGGCATCGAGGACATGGCCGCGACCGTCCGCACCCTCGTCGACGCGGGCCCGGATGCGATCCAGCTGACGCTCGGCCAGGCCCCGCTGCTGCAGTCCGTCCCCGGCAAGCAGAAGCCCGGCCTCGTGCTGCGCACCGACATCGCCAACGTCTACAACGACCCGCTGGAGTCGCCGCTGCACTCGATCCACGTGCCCGACGCGATCGAGGTGGCGGTGCGGCTCGACGCGGTCGCCGTGTGCGTGAACCTGCTCGACCTCCCCGGCCACCCCGAGGTGCGCGAGCAGTGCATCCGGTCGATCCTCGCGCTGCGCACCGACGCCGAGCGTTACGGCATGCCCCTGATGATCGAGCCGCTGGTGATGCAGACCCGGGCGGGCGCGGGGGGTTATGCGGTGGACGGCGACACCGCCAAGATCGTCACGCTCGTGCGGCAGGCCAGGGAGCTCGGGGCCGACCTCATCAAGGCTGATCCCACCGACGAGATCTCCGACTACCACCGCGTCATCCAGGCCGCCGGCGACACCCCGGTCCTGGTGCGCGGCGGCGGACGCGTCGACGATCGCACGCTCCTCGAGCGCACGGTCGCCGTCCTCGCGCAGGGTGCCCGCGGCATCGTGTACGGCCGCAACGTCATCCAGCACGACGACCCCCGGGGCATCACCGCAGCCCTGATGGCCGTGGTGCACGACGACGCCTCGGTCGACGACGCGCTCCGCCTGATCGGAGCGACGCGATGAGCGGGCGCCGCGTGAACGTCGGCATCATCGGCGGGGGTCTGATGGGCCGAGAGATCGCGGCGGCCCTGCGCCGCTGGCCCGCGCTCGTCGACCACCCCGCCGACCCGCAGCTCGTGGCGGTGTGCGACATCAACCCCGCGGCCCTGGAGTGGTTCGCCGGGATCGACACCGTGCGCCTCACCACCACCGACCACCATGAGCTGCTGGCAGACCCCGACATCGACGTGGTCTACATCGCCGTCCGCCACGACCTGCATGAGCAGCTCTACGTCGACACGATCCGGGCGGGCAAGGCCCTGCTGGCCGAGAAGCCCTTCGGCATCGACGGGGCCGCCGCCGACGCGATCCTCCGGGCGATCGACGAGACCCCCGGGTCGTTCGTACGGGTATCGAGTGAGATGCCGTACTTCCCCGGCGCCCAGTGGGCGGTCGACTACGTGCGCTCCGGGGCGCTCGGTCGCATCGTCGAGGCGCGCTGCGCGTTCCTGCACGCCAGCGACCTCGATACGGCGAAGCCGCTGAACTGGAAGCGCCAGCAGCGGTTCTGCGGCGAGGCCGGGGTGCTCAACGACCTCGGCATGCACACCTGGCACGTGCCGCTGCGCCTGGGCTGGATGCCCGAGACCGTCAGCGGCGTGCTGCAGGACATCGTCACCGAACGGCCGGGACCCGACGGCACCCCGCAGCCGTGCGACACCTGGGACAACGCTGTCCTGCACTCGTGGGCGACGCACGACGGGGCGGGGTTCCCGCTCACGACCGAGACCAAGCGGATCGCCCCCGGCGAGAAGAACACCTGGGAGTTCGAGGCGATCGGCATGGAGGGCGCCGTGCGCTTCAGCACCAAGAACCCCAAGGAGGTGCAGGTGTTCGCGCTGATCGACGTGCCGGGGGTCGGGCGCGAGCAGAGCTGGCAGCGCATCGACGCCGGCAGCCAGTCGGTGTGGCCCACGGTGACCGGGCCGAACTTCGAGTCGGGCTTCTCGGATGCGATCCTGCAGATGTGGGCGGCGTTCCTCGCCGAGCATCAGGGGCTCCTCGGCGACGGCTTCGGCACCGTGCGACCGGAGGAGGCGGCCGCGACGCATCGGATCTTCGCGGCGGCCATCGCCTCGCATCAGTCGGGCGCGGCCGTCGCGCCGCGCGGGTGAACGGCGCGCACGCTCCTATCGTGGAGAGGTGGTGAGCGGAGGGCGCACGATGCGCGGCAGCGGCAGGCCGACGATGAACGACGTGGCCGCCGCGGCGGGGGTCAGTCTGAAGACCGTCTCGCGCGTCATCAACGCGGAGCCCAACGTCGACCCCGCCCTGGCCGACCGCGTGCGCGAGGCCATCGACCGCCTCGGATACCACCGCAACGCCCTCGCGGCGAGCCTGCGCTCCGGCACCAACGACACCATCGGGTTCCTCGCCGCCGACCTCTCCAACTCCTTCTCGATGGGGATCGCCGCGGCCGTGTCGGCCGTCGCGTCACAGCGGGGTCTGCATGTCCTGATGGCCTCCAGCGAGGAGGATCCCGCCGTCGAGCGCCGCCTCGCCCTCGACCTCTGCCAGCGCCGGGTGGGCGGCCTGATCCTGGTCCCCGCCGCGACCGATCACGGCTACCTGGCGCCCGAGGTCGCCCACGGCACGCCGGTCGTGTTCCTCGACCGCCCGGGCGACGGCATCCCCGCCGACACCGTGCTGCTCGACAACCGCGGCGGTGCACGGGCGGCGGTCGCCGAACTGCTGGGCGGGCATGAGCGGATCGGGCTCCTGCTCGACGCGACGGAGATCTACACGATGCGCGAGCGGCTGGCCGGGGCCGAGGAGGCGTTCGCCGCCGCGGGCCGCGCGCTCGATCCGTCGCTCCTCGTCACGGGCATCCACACCCCGCAGGACGCCGCGGCTGCCACGGCGCGCCTCCTCGACGGCCCCCGCCCGCCGACGGCCCTGTTCTGCGGCAACAACCGCGCGACGGTCGGAGCCCTCGAAGAGCTCACGCGGCGTGATGCCGACGTCGCGGTGACCGGCTTCGACGACTTCGAGCTGTCGTGGATGCTGCCGCGGCCGCTGCGCGTGGTGGCCTACGACGTCGCCGCGCTGGGCGCCCTGGCCGCCACCACCCTGCTCGACCGCATCGCGGGGGACGCCGCCGCGCCACCCGCCCTGCACCGCGTGCCGACCACGCTCGTCGATCGCGGCGGTCGGCAGCGCACGCCCACCGGCTAGATTCCCGGTATGGCTCTTTCCGGAAACCTCGACGCTCAGCGCCGCCGCGACGAGCTGGTCGCGATGGCCGAAGGCCCCGAGGGCGTCTCGATCGACGGGGCAGCGGAGCTGTTCGCGGTGTCGTCGATGACGATCCGGCGCGACCTCCTCGAGCTCGAGGCCGAGGGGCGGGTGCGACGGGTGCGCGGCGGGGCGACCGCGGCTCCCCGCGCCCGACCCTTCGACGCCCGGCGCAGCATGCGGGCGAGCGCCAAGAGGGTGATCGCCGAGAAGGCGCTGCACCTGGTGCCGGCCGCCGGGACGGTGGCCCTCGACGCGTCGACGACGATCAGCACGCTCGCCGCGGTGCTCGGACCGCGCGACGCACTCGCCGTGTACACCAACGCCGTCGAGACCTTCCAGCTGCTGCAGCCGCGGGAGGGGGTGACCGCGGTGCTGTCGGGCGGCACCGCCGAGCCGACCACGGGCAGCCTGATCGGACCCCTCGCCCTCCGCAGCCTGCAGGCGGTGTACTTCGACGTGTTCTTCGCCTCGGCCGATGCCCTCGACGAGGTCGACGGCTCCTCCGAGGTGTCGGTGGAGGAGGCCGAGGTCAAGCGGGCGCTGGCCGCGCAGGCGAGCACCACGGTGCTCTGCGTCGATGCGACCAAGCTGGGTCGTCGGTCGGTCGCCCGCGCCCTCGAGCCCGCGCAGGTGGACGTGCTGATCACCGATCTCGATCCGGCGGATGAGCGCCTCGACCCCTTCCGGGGGATCGCCGAGGTGCGCTGACCCTTGGCGCTCGCGTCAGATCGTGTTATCTTTCACAGGACTTAACAGCGCTGCGGCGCTCCCCCGATGGTGCAGGAGATCGTCATGACCAACCCGACCGCCGCCGAGCTGATCGCGCGGAGCAACCGTCTGGGCGCAGACCCGAAGAACACCAACTACGCCGGGGGCAACACCTCGGCCAAGGGCACCGAGATCGATCCCGTCACCGGGCAGCCCGTCGAACTGCTGTGGGTCAAGGGCTCGGGCGGCGACCTGGGCACCCTCACCGAGAGCGGCCTCGCCGTGCTGCGCCTCGACCGGATGCGGGCGCTCGTCGACGTGTATCCCGGAATCGACCGCGAAGACGAGATGGTCGCCGCGTTCGACTACTGCCTGCACGGCAAGGGCGGGGCAGCCCCCTCGATCGACACGGCCATGCACGGACTCGTCGACGCGGCACACGTCGACCACCTGCACCCCGACTCGGGCATCGCGATCGCGACCGCCGCCGACGGCGAGGCCCTGACGACCGCGATCTTCGGTGACCGCGTGGTGTGGGTGCCGTGGCGGCGCCCTGGTTTCCAGCTCGGACTCGACATCGCCGCCATCAAGGCGGAGAACCCCGCCGCGATCGGCTGCATCCTCGGCGGGCACGGCATCACGGCGTGGGGCGACACCTCCGACGAGGCCGAGGCGAACTCCCTCTGGATCATCGACACCGCGGCGGCGTACCTCGCCGACCACGGCCGCGCCGAGCCGTTCGGTCCCGTCCGCCCGGGGTTCGAGGCGCTCCCCGAGGCCGACCGTCGCCGTCGGGCCGCGGCCCTCGCCGGCACCATCCGCGGCATCGCCTCGACCGACAAGCCGATGGTGGGGCACTTCACGGACGACGCCGTCGTGCTCGACTTCCTCGCAGCCGAGAAGGCGCCCGCCCTCGCGGCCCTGGGCACCAGCTGCCCCGATCACTTCCTGCGCACCAAGGTGAAGCCGCTGATCCTCGACCTGCCCCCCACGGCGACCGTCGACGAGCAGATCGCGCGTCTGCACGAGCTGCACACGCAGTACCGCGCCGACTACCGGGCCTACTACGACGCGCACGCCACCCCCGACTCCCCCGCCATCCGCGGCGCCGACCCGCTCATCGTGCTCGTGCCCGGCGTGGGCATGTTCTCCTACGGCGCGAACAAGCAGACCGCGCGCGTCGCCGGCGAGTTCTATGTCAACGCGATCAACGTCATGCGCGGCGCCGAGGCGGTGTCGAGCTACGCCCCGATCTCCGACGCCGAGAAGTTCCGCATCGAGTACTGGGCGCTGGAGGAGGCCAAGCTCCAGCGGCTGCCGAAGCCGAAGACCCACCAGGGTCGCATCGCGTTCGTCACCGGCGCCGCCTCCGGCATCGGCAAGGCGATCGCGACCCGATTGGCCGCCGAGGGCGCCTGCGTGGTCGTGGCCGATCTCGATCTCGAGAAGGCGCAGGCCGCGGCCGCCGAGCTCGGGAACACCGACGTCGCGATCGGCGTCGCCGCGAACGTGGCGGATGCCGAGGCCGTGCAGGCCGCGCTCGACGAGGCCCTGCTCGCGTTCGGCGGCGTCGACCTGGTCGTCAACAACGCGGGGCTCTCCCTGTCGAAGCCGCTGCTGGAGACGACCGAGAAGGACTGGGACCTGCAGCACGACGTCATGGCCAAGGGCTCGTTCCTGGTGTCGAAGGCCGCGGCCCGCGTGCTGATCGATCAGAAGCTCGGCGGCGACATCATCTACATCTCGTCGAAGAACTCCGTGTTCGCGGGCCCGAACAACATCGCCTATTCCGCGACCAAGGCCGACCAGGCCCACCAGGTGCGGCTGCTCGCGGTCGAGCTCGGCGAGCACGGCGTGCGGGTCAACGGCATCAACCCCGACGGCGTCGTGCGCGGCTCCGGCATCTTCGCGTCGGGCTGGGGCGCCAACCGTGCCGCCACGTACGGTGTCAAGGAAGAGGACCTCGGCCAGTTCTACGCCAACCGCACGATTCTCAAGCGCGAGGTCGTGCCGGAGAACGTCGCCGATGCCGTCTACGTGCTCACCGGACCGGAGCTGAGCCGCACCACCGGCCTGCACATCCCCGTCGACTCCGGCGTCGCCGCCGCGTTCCTGCGATGAGGGTCACCGGCCGATGAACGACACGAGGGTCAGGGCGGTGGCCGCGGTCGACCTGGGCGCGACCAGCGGCCGGGTCATGATCGGGCGCATCGGCCCCGGGGTGCTCGACCTGGAACCCGTCTCGCGGTTCCCGCACGGAGCGGTGGAGCGTGCCGACGGACTGCACTGGGACTTCGCCGCCCTGTACGAGCACGTGGTGGACGGGCTCGCCGAGGCCGTCCGCCGCGAGCCGTCCATCGAGAGCATCGGGATCGACTCCTGGGCGGTGGACTACGGGCTGCTGCGCGACGGCGAGCTGCTCGGGGAGCCGTTCCACTACCGCGACCGCCGCACCGCCCGTGGCGTGGCCGAGGTGCATGGCGAGGTGCCCTTCGCGGAGCTGTACGAGCGCAACGGCCTGCAGTTCCTGCCGTTTACGACGCTGTACCAGTTCCGTGCCGACCCGCGTCTCACGGAGGCGGACACGGCTCTACTCATCCCCGACCTCCTCGCGTACCTCCTCACGGGCCGGCGCGTGGCGGAGCGCACGAACGCCTCCACCACCGGCCTGCTCGGGGTGCGGTCGGGCGAATGGGACACCGAGCTCGCGGTCAGGGCGGGGATCCCGCCACGGCTCCTGCCCGAACTCGTCGACGCCGGCACGGTCGTCGGCACGCTGACCCCCGGGATCGCGGCACGCATCGGTGCGAGCCTGCCCGTGGTGGCGGTGGCCTCGCACGACACCGCGTCCGCCGTCGTCGCCGTTCCGCTGGAGTCGTCCTCATCCGCGTTCATCTCGTGCGGGACCTGGGGCCTGGTGGGCGTCGAGCTGCGCGCACCCGTGCTCACCGACGACGCGCGGGAGGCGAACTTCACGCACGAGCGCGGAGCCGACGGCCGGTATCGCTTCCTGCACAACGTCACGGGGCTCTGGCTGCTCAGTGAGACGGTGCGCGCGTGGGAGGCCGAAGACGGTGCACCGATCGCACTGCCGGAACTGCTGGCCGCGGCGTCGGCCGTCCCCGACCAGGTCCCGGTGTTCGACGCGAACGACCCGTCGCTGAGCGCGCCGGGGGACATGCCCGCCCGGATCGCCGCCCTGCTGCCGCAACCGGCGCCGTCGACGCGTGCGGCGTTCGTGCGCTCAATCATCGAGTCCATCGCCGCGGCGTTCGCCGAGGCGGTGCACACGGCCGCCGAGCTCTCCGGCCGCAGTCTCGACCGCATCCACCTGGTCGGGGGCGGCGCGCTCAACGACCTGCTCTGCCAGGCGACCGCCGACCGCTCGGGCCTCCCGGTCCTCGCGGGCCCGGTCGAGGCGACCGCCCTGGGGAACGTCCTGATCCAGGGCCGCGCACTCGGTGCGACCCTCGGCACGCTGGAAGACCTTCGCGCCCTCGTCGCCGCCACGCATCCCCCGAAGGTCTTCGCGCCCGTCGCCTGATCCGAACGGCGAAAAGGGGCGGTTCCTTTCCCGTCGGAGAGGAACCGCCCCTTGTTCGTCGCACCGCTGGTGCTTTCGCGCCTGCCGAGCTCGGCCCCTCCGCGAGCTCGACGGGCTCGACCCTCCCAGCCATAGGGTAACATGCTACGCGTTAGTGTCACCACTCGCCTCTCGGGGCAGCGCTCACGAAGGACAATCAATGACGAAGACCAGATACTCGCGCGCACTCGCCGCCACCGGCGCCTCCACCGCACTGCTCGCGTGCTCCCTCGCTGCGGCGTCGGCCGCCTCGGCGGCGACCATCGACGGAGCCATCACCAGCGCGGAGGTGGTGCAGAGCAGCGCCGACGCCGGGTCGGACGTGCAGATCGACCTCGCGTGGAGCGTCCCCGACGACTCCCGCGCGGGCGACACGTTCACGCTGCAGCTCCCACCCGAACTGCTCGCGCTCACCCAGGGGTTCGTCCTGACCGACACCGATGGCGCCGAGGTCGCGGAGGCGTCCCTCTCCCCCGAGGGGCTCGCGACCTTCACCCTCACCGACTACGTCACCACGCACCCGCTCTCCGTGCACGGCACGGCGCACTTCTGGGCCGAGTTCCAGACCACGCAGACCGGCACGACCGTGCCGATCACGTTCACGGGTGACGGGGGCGTCACGTTCGACGACGGCATCGAGGCCACGGGCGTTCCTGGCATCGACCGCACCGCCCCCAGCAAGGCCGGCGCCTGGACCGACCTCGCCGATCAGGGCACGACGCACCCGCAGGGCGCCCTCCAATGGACCGTGGCCTCACCCCGCGGCCCGTTCTCCTCTCTCGTGTTCGACGACCCGGCACAGCCCGGCCAAGAGGTCGATTGCACGTCGCCGATCCTCGTGCGGCACACCTCGACTGCGGATGCCGACGGCTTCCTCACCGATCTCGTGCCGGTGGACGCCGGCGACTACACGGTCGACTGCACCGCTCAGCAGCTCACGGTCACGATGGGCCGCGCCGTGGCCGACGGCGAGATCGTGCAGGTCAAGTTCCAGAACAGCGTGACCGACCCGTCGCTCGACGTGTACCGCAACACCCTGTCGGTCACGGCGGACGGCGAGTCCTGGAGCACGCCCGGATCGGTCCGTCGCCTGAGCGCCGGCGGCGAGGGCGCCGGCACCGGTGTGGGACAGCTGGCGATCACCAAGACGGTCGAGGGGGCCGGGACGCCGACGGGGCCGTTCGCCGTCGTCGTCGACTGCCAGTGGGCGGGGGAGTCGGCACCCGACTATCCGCGCACCCTGACCTTCACCGGTGCCGAGACGCAGACCCTCACGGCACCGGTCTCCAGCGTGTGCACCGCCACCGAGACGGAGAACGGCGGCGCGGCGAGCGTCGCCGTCGGCCCAGCGGCGACCGTCACGGATGAGGCCGCGGGTACGGCGGAGATCGTCGTCACCAACACCTTCCCGGCGGCCCCGCCGGTGGACCCGGCCGACCCCGGCACTCCGGCCGACCCCGGCGCCCCGGCCGACCCCGGCAC
>NZ_SSDQ01000031.1:0-29216 GCF_004794315.1 Microbacterium sp. PF5
CAGCACGACTACACCAAGACCCTCCTCGGCGCCGCCCCCGAACCCGAGAACCTCGGCCGTCTCCGCGATGAGGTGCGTGCGGAGCTCGCTGGCCGCTGACGCCGCCCAGGAGGGCGAGCACACTTTCTTCGCGTTTCGCGACGCATTTCTCTGGACATTTCGGAGTGGTGTCCGAAAATGTCGCCTTTCGCCATTGTAGACGGCGTGCGAATGCGCGAGCGCGACGATGCTGTCGCGGTCCGCCCGCGCCGATACGTGCGCGCGGGCGTGACGCGAAAAGGTCGCTGATCTGCGAGATATTGATCGTCCCACTTGCGCGTCGATCCGTTGACAAGTGGTGCCAGCCGATATATGGTCGCTCGTACCGATAAGCGTGACTGTATTATCGGCCCCCTGACGGATAAACATCGAAACGCACGGTAGATATGTCTCGAAGAAGAGAAGCGCCATTTGCAGAATTGCAAACCGAGGAACAATTCTCGGATGCTCTGCGGGCGGCAGTGGGCCCCTATTCCGCGATCGGCAGCATGCAGGACAACAGCCACACGTGGCAGTTCGGATCCGGGCACTGCATCTTCTCCTCGATCGGCAGCGGCTTCGCCGGGCGGTCGACCGCTCGGAGCCGCTTCGTGTTCTGTGGGGGCATCGACGATCACCGCGAGACCGCCGAGATCAAGGCCTTCGCGGAGGCTGTGGAGCGCTACCTCGGGCGTGAGCTGCCCGGGGACACGGTGGTGGTCGCACCGGCCGCCGAGCTCGACCATCCGCACGTCGATCTCGCCTCCGTCGCCGAGTGCAGTCCGGCCGAGCTCGCGCACCCGGACTGCCCGCTGGAACCCGTGAACCCGCACGCACCTGTGACCTGGATCCTCGGCGAGGACCTCGTCCGCGGCGGGGCCGCGTACCTCCCGAGGATCATGGTCACCTACCGCGACCACGGTCGGAACCCTCACGACCGGTTCTGGTTCCCGATCTCCACCGGCCATGCCGTGCACGCCACTCGCGAGCAGGCCCTCTTCGGCGCCGCGTCGGAGGTGATCGAGCGTGACATGATCGCCCTGACCTGGCTCCAGCGACTGCCTCTGCCCCGGATCAGGACGGCCTCGCTCGGCGGCGATGTCCGGGCGCGGATCGAGAGCATGACGGAGCAGTTCTTCGACATCGAGGTGTACGACCTCCGCAACGAGTACGGCGTCCCCGCGGTGTACGTGCTGCTCGCGGCCCCCTTCGACCCCGCCGTCCGTACGATCGTCAGCGCGGGCACGGGGCTGACCTTCGATGTCGCGGTGACGAAGGCGCTGACCGAGGCGTTCACCTGTTACACGGCCGCCCAGCTCGGCACACCGGCGGAGGATTCGCTGGGATTCGGCGCCTCGGTGTGCGGAGCGCCCGCCAATGACCACGTCTTCGACTTCCTCCGCCGCGGCACGGTCGAGATCGAGGCGCCGACGGCACCCTTCGCCGCAGATGCGCAGGCCGCCCTGCGCCGGATCCTCGACACCGCCGCCTCGCGCGGCCACGCGGTGTACGCGCAGTGCCGCGACACGGACTGGACCCGCCAGCTCGGTCTGCACGCCTACGCCGTGGTGATCCCCGAGCTCATGCCCTTCACCCCGCATCGCCACGCGCAGTATCGGCGGCATCCGCGCCTCTACCAGGCCCCGGCCGACCTCGGTCACCCCGTGCACCCGGAAGAGGAGTTGAACACATGGCCGCAGCCGTTCGCCTAGAGCCGTCGACGCCCGATCCCGAACTCGACCTGATGCGCCGTGCCTTCCAGGGGCTCGCGCGCGACGCGGGGGTGGTGGGAGAGCTCGCCATCGCGCGCCGCTCGACCGAGGGCTTGTGCATCGAGGGCAGCACTCCGGTGGTGCCGGTCCTGCTGGACGGTCGAGGGGTCCTGGTGGGCCCGGTGCGGCGCGGTGCCCCCGGCTGCCCCTGCTGCGCGATCGCGCGCCGGACCCAGCACGGTCTGGGTAGCGGTCTCGTGGGGCCCGATCACGTGCTCGTGGCGCGCGGGCGCACGATGACCGCCGCCACGGCCTGGCTCGTGGCGCTGCAGGCGCTGGTCCTGCTGCAGACCCCGGAGGACGGGCGGCCGGCGCTCCGCGAGGTGGATCCGCGGACCGCGACCGTGCGTTCGTGGCGGCTGATCCCGGATGAGGAGTGCCACTGTGCCGTCGACCACTGACACCACGTCGATTCCCGTGCGCACCGGCGTGGAGGTGTGGAGTGCTCCCGACGGCGAGGTCTCGGTCGCGCTCGGCCAGATCGTCCGCGTCGTGACGCCGCTGCGCTCCGAGCCGAGTGCGGGGGATGCAGACCTGCGTCGCGGACTCGGACGGCTCGATCTTCTCGCCGCTCCCTGCCGGGAGTGCGGGCACGTGCATGAGACGTGGGCCGAGCTCGGGGGCGCCGCTCGTCGTGTGTCCGCGCACACCCGATCCCTGATCAGCGAAGCGTCCGCGGCGCGGACGAACTCCGCCGACCTCGCGACGCACCTGCAGGAGCAACTGGGCGATCTGGTCGCCTCGCGGGTCGACGTGACAGTCGGGATCGAGGGTGCCTCGGTCGGCGACGTGCTGTTCGTGGAGGTGGACGAGGACAGTCCGCTGCCACCGCTGCCCGAGGAGACGCTGGTCGTGATGTTCCGCGCGTCGGACGAGGCGATCGTGTGCGCAGCCCCGACGGCCCTCCGCGCCGCGCCCTGCACTGACTGCGTCGGCGCAGGACTGCGCGGCCTGACCGGCGCGTCGCGGATCAGCCGAGACGCGCGGGCGCCGCTGGTCGCCGCCGCCGTCGTCACGATGCTCCAGCGGCTCGAGCTCGGCGCGGTCGCCAACGGCTCGGCGCTCCGGCTCGACCTCGCCACCGGGCTCCTCGAGCACGAGGTGCTTCGTGCGCGTCTGGACTGTCGGCGCTGCCGCGGGGCGGACGAGGGGTCTCCGTTCCCGGCGCTCGCGTACGAGGAGCGGATCGCATCGCCCTACGCCTTCGACGTGGACGGTCTCCTCTCCCCGCCCCTGCCGAGCACGGAGGATGCGCCCCCGTCGTCACCGCAGCGGCCGCGCATCCGGGTGAAGAGGGGAGCCGTCGAGGACTCTCCTGTGTACCCCTCCTCGGTGCGGCCGGCGGCGCTCGAGGGCCTCGTGGCGATCGTGGGAGACCTGTTCGGGGAGGCCGGGGGAGTGCATCGCGGCGTGCCCAGCGCCGGCGGATTGAGGGCGACCGGGTGCTACGTGGCATCCGTTGTGGACGGCCTCTGCCACACCTTCGCATTCGAAGGACGGGAGGGGCGCAGCGGCCTGGCCCAGGTGCGCACCCCCTTCGTCCTGGACGCGCCCGACGGCGTGGCCCTGATCGCCGTGACCGACATCGATGCTCTGCTGCCCAAGTACGCCGGCAATGCCCCGCGCCTCGCGGCGCTCGAACTGGGCATGTGCCTCGCACTGCTGCAGGAGGCGGTCGGAGCCTCACACACCGGCATCCGGTTCGAGGGCCTCGGCCGATGGGAGGACGCCGTCGCGGCTCTGCCCCGGCGCCGCCTGTCGGCGGCCGTGTTCGTGGCGTCGGATGCCGGGGGTGAGCACGCATGAGCGCCCAGGAGGACTTCTTCGCGTTCGTGGAGACGGCGGGCGAACCGTACACCCGAGTGGTGTCGGCTCCGGAGCCGCGCCCGGGGGCACGGGAACCGTGGCCACCGCGACGCAGCGTGCGCACCTGGAGGAGCCACGTCGACCTCGCGCCGATCGAGCGGGCCATCGCCGCGCTCCCGCCCTTCTCCGGTCCGCTCCGCCCGGCCGTGCATGCGGTCCTGGTCTCGCCCGATGCCGACCCGGCGCTGCACCGACGGTTCGGCGACGTCTACGGTGCGGCCCCGGCCTACGTCTGCTTCGCGATGGACACGCCCGCCTTCGGTCGGCTCACGGAGGACGAGTACGTCGATCTGCACGTCGCGCTGGGGCACGCGGCGCAACTGCTGTGGCTCTCGCTCCTGCGCGTCGGGCTGGCCTGCGTGCCGTACGGGCGGGTAGAGGGCGGGCGCCGACACGATCTCGCGCCGTCCGGGCTTCGGCCCCTGTTCACTCTCGCGGTCGGCATTCCCTGCGAAGGGGCGACGCAGGGATGATCATCACCGTCTTCTGCCGTGGCCACGGATTCGGGCACGCCTCGCGCAGTCTGCGGCTCGTGGCGGCACTGCAGCGTCGGGGCCACATGGTCGACGTGGTCAGCTACGGATACGGTGCGGAGTACTTCCGGATGATGGGCGTCGAATGCGAGGACGCCGGCATCGTGGATCGGCGCGACTTCGCCCCGGAAGCGGTGGCCGCGCTCGCCGGCCTCCTGCCGGGGCTCGCAGGGTCCGAGCTGTTCGTGGTCGATGAGCTGCACTATCTTCCGCCGGTGATCCGCGAGCATACTGCGGCGCCCATCGTGATGCTGACCGATTGGCTCTTCGCCGAACGGGATCTCGGCGTCGACACCGTCTTGTATCCGGCCCGCCGCACCCTCGTAGTGGACTTCGCGGAGGCGCATCCGCTCGACCCGTACACCGCCTCGCGGGTGGAGTTCGTCGGCCCGGTGGCACCGCCGCTCCTCGAAAGGCGACGGGCCCCGGCCGCCGTCGCTGACGCGACCGGGCGACGGATCGTCATGACACTGGGAGGAAGCACGTCGAACCCGGCGTCGCTGCGGATGCTGAAGAGCCTGGTGCCGCAGGTGCTCGAGTGGGCGCGCGGTGACGATGAACTGCTGATACTCGGCGACGACCCGACCGCGGGGGCGCTGACCGATCGCCGGGTCCGGTGGCTCGGCCGTCGCCCCGATGCCGCAGAGATCCTGGCCGGCGCCGATCTGGCGGTGTGCAACGGCAACGGGATGACGACGTGCGAGCTGGCGTACCTGGGTGTACCGACCATCGCCTCCCTCGCGCCGGTGTACCGCGACGTGCACGATCCCGTGTCGGTCCGGCGCACCGCGCTGCTCGCCCGGTACGCGCCCTTCGCCGTGGCCGGACCCGAGGCGACGGAAGGGGACTTCGCGCGTCTCGCCGAGCGGGTGCTCGGCGCCGGCGACGACGCGCGGCTCGCGGAGCTGCGATCCGCCTACATCTCTCCCGACGCGCTCGGCGACCTGGTCCTCGAGGACCGGAGTCGTGGGGCGTTCATGGATGAACGGAGGAAAGGGGGTGAGAAGGTATGAGCATTGTCGACATCGAGGCCCCGAGCAGGGCCACGGGGCCCGCCGGTGACGCGGCCGATTTCGAGTCGCTGCTCGGCGCGCTGATCGAGGCGACCGAGGAGGAGAACATCGATATCTCCGGCTGCATCGCCTGTGGAGGATGCATGTCCTGTGTGGCGCCGGGCAACTGCTGCGCGCTGCCGTGTAACTGCAACGACCCCCGGCACTGAGCCGGGCCGCATGAGGGGTGCCGCCCGGGGAACCCGGGCGGCACCTTCCCCGACCCGAAGGAGGCGACCGTGGAGCTGTCCGCCGCCGTCATGAGTCATCCGTCCCGTGCGGACGCGGCCCGCAGCCTGCTCGAGCGCCTGGAACCGCTCGAGCCGTCCCTCGCGCTCGACCCCGACCCGGATGGGCCGCCGTCGGCGCTCGCCGCATCTCTCCTCGCCTGGGGCGGGGCGAGGACGGACGCCACGCACCACCTCGTCGTGCAGGACGACGCCGAACTGGTGCCCGATGCCGTCGATCGCATCCGATCATCGATCACCGAGAGGCCGGACGATGTGCTGGTTCATTACGTCGGCTGGTCGACCGCGTCCGCGCAGCTGGTCAGGGCATCCGGCGCGCTTCCGCACTGGGGTGAGATCGTCGACCCCTACCTGCCCGCCGTCTGCGTGAGCATGCCGGCCGACCTCGCGCGGGACATCGCTCGCCGGCCGCCCACGTCGCTGCTCGACGACGTGAATCTGCGTCATGCACTCGCCGAACGCGGTCGGGAGGTGTGGGCGTGCTATCCGTCGGCTGCCGACCACGGGCAGCTGCCGAGCCTCGTGGGAAACGATCGGCAGGGGAGCCGGGGCGCGGTCTCGCGCGGAGGCGGTGACGCCCTCGCAGGTTCGACCACGCATGCGGTCTCGGCGTTCCCGGTGATCGACCGGCGAGGAGGCGATGGGCAGCTCCTGCTGCGCTGGTTGGAGCGGGGGCAGGACGTCGCCTGGCGGGTGCGGAGCGTGAACGACGGGCTCCGCGCGGCGGGGGAGGATCCTGTCGAGGTCGTGCGCACGGCCGCCGAGCGCGCACGCGAGCTGGCGGGCGATGTCGGGGCGGAGGTGAAACCGCGCGACCTTGCCCTGCTCTGGTTGGCGTGCCGTGGGACGGTCCGTGAAGCGAGCAGGGTGTCGCGTCACTGCCGGAGGACGCTCGACCCGGCGGCCGCGCGCCTCAACCTCGAGCACGCGATCGCCGAGTGGACGGGCGTCCCATCTCCGATCTGGTCGGTGCTCGTCGACGACGCCTTCGACGACGCGCGATCCGCGAGCGAGGCCGACGCGCGCCTCGGGCTAGACTGAAGCCACAATCGAAGACAGGCCGAACGACCCACGCGGGAGAGCCCCGGCGCACGCAGCCGGGCACCGAAGGAGCAAGCCTCCCCGCCAATCTCTCAGGTACGCGTACCGCGGGGGTCCGGCCGCTCTGAAAAGCGATCCCGAGCTGTCGGGGATCCGCCGACGGTGAAAGCCCGCGTGCTCGTGCGGGCGAAGCTCTCAGGCCCATGACAGAGGGGGAGTTCCCTGGAACGGCGATGCCGCCGTTCCGCCCGACCCAGCCCGGGAGAACTCCATGTCCGACCCCCGCTTCACCCCGCTGCGCGAGCGCCACGAGGCCCTCGGCGCATCCTTCACCGACTTCGGCGGCTGGCAGATGCCGGTGCGCTACACATCCGACCTCGCCGAGCACCACGCCGTGCGCCAGGCGGCGGGCATCTTCGACATCTCGCACATGGCCGAGTTCACCGTGCGCGGAGGGGACGCGGGTGCCTTCCTCGACTACGCACTGGCCGGACGGCTGTCGGCTCTCGCGGTCGGCAAGGCGAAGTACTCGCTGCTGCTCACGCCCGAGGGCGGCATCGTCGACGACGTGATCGTGTACCGGCTCGCCGACGACGACTACCTGATCATCTCCAACGCCGGCAACCGTGACGCCGTCTGTGGTGCGCTCGCGGACCGGGTCGCGCACTCCGGGGTCGAGCAGGTCGAGGTCGCCGACGTGTCCGACGACTACGCCCTCATCGCGGTGCAGGGTCCGCGCGCCGAGGAGATCCTCGCCGCGACGGCCGGTATCGGCGAGGTGAGCGTGCCGTGGGCCGAGCAGCGCTACTACGCCTGGGCGTCCGCGACGTTCGCGGGGCGGCCGCTGCTCCTCGCCCGTACCGGCTACACGGGCGAGGACGGCTTCGAGCTTCTGGTGCCGGCGGCTCACGCGGCCGCGCTGTGGGATGCCGTGCTCGCCGCCGGGACGCCCCTGGGCCTGGTACCGGCGGGCCTCGCGGCGCGCGACACGCTCCGGCTCGAGGCCGGGATGCCCCTGTACGGCCATGAGCTGAGCCTGGACACGTCGCCCGCGCAGGCGGGCCTCGGTCGCGTGGTGGTCGCCGCGAAGGAGCGCTTCGTCGGCAAGGACGCCCCCGCCCCGGCGGCCGACGCGCGCGTCCTGGTCGGACTGACCGCCGAGGGTCGCCGTGCGGGCCGCGCCGGCTACGCGGTGGTCGACGCCGACGGTGCCCCGCTGGGGGAGATCACCAGCGGCGCCCTGAGCCCGACGCTGGGTCATCCGATCGCGATGGCCTACGTCGACCCTTCTTCCGCGGAAGAGGGAACCGCAGTATTCCTTGATGTGCGGGGGACCCGTATCCCCGCGACCGTGACCGCCCTGCCTTTCTACCGGAGGAACTCATGACCGACCTCAGCGCACTCCGCTACACCGACGAGCACGAGTGGATTGCCGGTGACGGCGACACCGTGACCATCGGCATCACCGACTACGCCGCCGAGAAGCTGGGCGACGTGGTGTTCGTCGAGCTCCCCGCCGTCGGCACCGAGATCACCGCCGGCTCCGTGGTGGGCGAGATCGAGTCGACCAAGTCGGTCGGCGAGCTCTACGCCCCGGTGGCCGGCACGGTCGTCGAGATCAACGACGCCGTGGTCGACGACCCGTCGCTGGTGAACGCCGAGCCCTTCGAGGGCGGCTGGCTGCTCAAGGTCTCGGTCGCCGCCGGCGCCCTGGACGGACTGCTCGACCGCGACGCCTACGTCGCACTCACGGAGGGCTGAGACACACGTGGTTGCTTTCGCCGATCGTCACATCGGACCCACCGAGGCCGCACAGCGCACGATGCTCGACGCGCTCGGGCTCGGCGGCGCGGAGGACGGGCCCACCAGCCCGGTCGAGACGCTCATGCGCCAGGCCGTCCCCGCCTCGATCTACACGGGGCCGGAGGCCGCGGTCGCGGAGTCGCGCATCCCCGCCGCCGCGAGCGAGACCGAGGCCCTGGCCGAGCTGCGGGCGCTCGCGTCGCGCAACACGGTCCGCCGCGCGATGATCGGCCTCGGGTACTACGGCACCATCACGCCCCAGGTGATCCAGCGCAACGTGCTGGAGAACCCCTCCTGGTACACGGCTTACACGCCGTACCAGCCCGAGATCTCGCAGGGGCGCCTGGAGGCGCTCATCAACTTCCAGACCATGGTCGCCGAGCTCACCGGCCTCAGCACCGCGAACGCGTCGATGCTCGACGAGTCCACGGCCGTGGTCGAGGGGATGCTGCTCGCGCGGCGGGCCTCGAAGTCCTCGTCGAACGTGTTCGTGGTCGACGCCGACGCGCTGCCGCAGACCAGGGCCATGCTCGCGTCCCGCGCGGACGCCCTCGGCGTCGAGCTCGTGAAGGTCGACCTCGCGGCGGGCGAGGAGCTGCCGGACGAGCTGTTCGGCGTGTTCGTGCAGTACCCCGGCGCGTCCGGTCGCGTGTGGGATCCGACGGCGGTGTTCGAGGCCGCGCACCTTGCGGGTGGTCTCGCCGTGGCCGCGGCCGACCTGCTGGCGCTCACACTGCTCACGGCCCCGGGGACGATGGGCGCCGACGTCGCGGTCGGCACCACGCAGCGCTTCGGCGTGCCGATGGGCTTCGGCGGACCGCACGCCGGCTACATGGCGGTGCGCTCCGGCCTCGAGCGCCAGCTGCCGGGGCGACTGGTCGGGGTGTCGGTCGATGCCGACGGCAAGCCCGCGTACCGGCTCTCGCTGCAGACGCGCGAGCAGCACATCCGCCGGGAGAAGGCCACGTCCAACATCTGCACGGCGCAGGTGCTGCTCGCGGTCATGGCTTCGATGTACGCGGTGTACCACGGCCCCGACGGGCTGCGCTCGATCGCCCAGGGCGTCGCCGGCAAGGCCACCCTGTTGCGTGACTGGCTGGTCGAGGCGGGGGCCGAGGTCGTGCACGAGCACTTCTTCGACACGCTCACGGTGCGGGTGCCTGGCGCGGCGGCGGAGCATGCCGCCCGCGCGCGCGAGGAGCACGGCATCCTGCTGCGAGTCGCCGACGCCGACACGATCGGTGTCGCGGTGGACGAGACGACGACGTTCACCGACCTGCACCGCGTGGCGCTGGTGTTCGGCGGGCCGACGGAGCGCGCGTTCGCGTTCGTCGCGGGTGTCTCGGTCGCGCTGCCGGAGGCTCTCCGCCGCGCGGACGAGTACCTCACGCACCCGGTGTTCCACGCGCACCGCAGCGAGACCGCGATGATGCGCTACCTCAAGAGCCTGTCCGACCGCGACTACGCGCTCGATCGCGGCATGATCCCGCTCGGCTCGTGCACCATGAAGCTGAACGCGGCGACCGAGATGGCGGCGATCACGTGGCCCGAGTTCGCCGGCATCCACCCGTTCGCCCCGGCGGACGACGTGCAGGGCTATCTCGAACTGATCGATCAGCTCGAGAGCTGGCTCGCCGAGATCACCGGCTACGACGCGGTGTCGCTGCAGCCGAACGCGGGGTCGCAGGGCGAGCTCGCCGGCCTGCTCGCGATCCGCGGCTACCACCACGCGAACGGCGACGCGCACCGCACGGTGTGCCTCATCCCGTCGTCGGCGCACGGCACGAACGCTGCGTCTGCCGTGCTGGCGGGCATGAAGGTCGTGGTCGTGGCCAGCGATGCGCTCGGCAACGTCGACCTCGACGACCTCCGCGCCAAGATCGCGCAGCACGCCGATGAGCTCGCTGCGCTGATGATCACGTACCCCTCGACGCACGGGGTGTACGAGGAGCAGGTGGTCGAGATCACGACGGCGGTGCACGAGGCCGGCGGTCAGGTGTACGTCGACGGCGCGAACCTCAACGCGCTGCTCGGCTACGCGCGCTTCGGTGACCTGGGCGGCGACGTCTCGCACCTCAACCTGCACAAGACGTTCGCGATCCCGCACGGCGGGGGTGGCCCCGGCATCGGCCCGGTCGCGGCGAAGGCGCACCTGGCCCCGTACCTGCCCTCGCACCCGCTGGCACAGCGCGCCGAGCATTTCGGCGGCTACACGTTCGACGGTGCGGTCATCTCGGCGGCCCCCTACGGTTCCGCGGGCATCCTGCCGATCTCCTGGGCCTACGTGCGCATGATGGGAGCCGACGGGCTGCGCCGGGCGACCGCAGCGGCCGTGCTCTCGGCGAACTACATCGCGGAGCGGCTCGGCTCGCACTTCCCCGTGCTCTACACGGGCGAGAACGGCCGGGTCGCGCACGAGTGCATCCTCGACCTGCGTCCGCTCAAGGAGGCAACGGGCATCACGGTCGACGACGTCGCCAAGCGCCTCATCGACTACGGGTTCCACGCGCCGACGATGTCGTTCCCGGTCGCCGGCACCCTGATGGTGGAGCCGACCGAGTCGGAGGACCTCGACGAGATCGAGCGGTTCATCGAGGCCATGATCATGATCAAGGCCGAGGCCGACGCGGTGGCCGCCGGACGCTGGCCGGCCGACGACAACCCGCTCGTGCACGCACCGCACACCGCGGTGTCGCTCATCGCGGGGGAGTGGACGCACGCCTATACGCGCGAGGAGGCGGCCTACCCGGTGCGCTCGCTCGTGGCCGCCAAGTACTGGCCGCCGGTGCGCCGGATCGACCAGGCGTACGGCGACCGCAACCTGGTGTGCGCGTGCCCGCCGGTGGAGGCGTTCGCCTGAGTCCCTGCTGATCCGCGGACGGCGTCGCGGTCACCTCCGGGTGGCGCGGCGCCGTCCTCGTCTCCCCATGTTTCGCGCGTGTGACGATTGGTCACCACTCAGTAACAGTTCGTTAGCCGAGTGCGTCGGCGGGCGGACTCGCGGGTTACGCTCAGGTATCCCTGCGTGCTCGACGATGCGCACGCAGAATTCCCACGTCCACAGGAGGACACAAAGTGAAGCGCAACAAGATCGCCCTGGCGGGCGTCGCGCTGTTCGCGGGTGGCGCTCTGGCGCTCGCGGGCTGCGCGGGCGGATCCGGCAACACCGGTGACGGCGGCAACGGTGGGGCCAAGGCCGACCCGGATGCCATCATCACGACGAACGGCTCGGAGCCGGAGAACCCGCTGATCCCGACCAACACGAACGAGGTCGGTGGCGGCAAGATCCTCGACGAGATCTTCGCCGGGCTCGTCTACTACGACGCCGAGGGCAAGCCGGTCAACGACATGGCCGAGGAGATCACCACCGAGGACCCGCAGCACCTCACCGTGAAGCTGAAGGAGGGTCAGACCTTCTCCAACGGCGAAGAGGTCACCGCCGACAACTTCATCAAGGCGTGGAACTACGGCGCACAGGCGGAGAACGCCCACCTCTCGAGCTACTTCTTCGAAGACATCGAGGGCTTCCAGAACACCCCCGACGTGTACGGCGCTCAGGGCGACATGTCCGGTCTCCAGCAGGTCGACGACTACACGTTCACGATCACGCTGAACAAGCCGGCCGCCGACTTCGCGCTGCGCCTCGGCTACTCGGCCTACTACCCGCTGCCCGACGTCGCGTTCGAGGACATCGACGCGTTCGGCGAGAACCCGATCGGCAACGGCCCGTACAAGCTCGACGGTGAGGGCGCCTGGCAGCACGACGTGCAGATCGACCTGGTCCGCAACGACGACTACGACGGCGGTCGCAAGGCCAAGAACGGCGGCCTGTCGATCATCTTCTACGCGACGCAGGACGCGGCCTACGCCGACCTGCAGGGCAACAAGGTCGACGTCATCGACGTCATCCCGTCCGTGTCGCTGCCGACCTTCCAGGACGACCTGGGCGACCGCGCGGTGAACCAGCCGTCGGCCGTCTTCCAGTCGTTCACGATCGGTCAGTTCCTGCCGCACTTCTCCGGCGAAGAGGGCATCCTCCGTCGTCAGGCCATCTCGATGGCGTTCGACCGCGACCAGATCACCGACAAGATCTTCTTCGGCACCCGCACCACGGCCTCCGACTTCACGTCGCCGGTCATCGACGGCTGGTCCGACTCGATCAAGGGCAACGAGGTCCTCAAGTACGACCCCGAGAAGGCCAAGGAGCTGTGGGCCGAGGCCGACGCCATCTCCCCGTGGGAGGGCGAGTTCAAGATCGCCTACAACACCGACGGTGGCCACCAGGAGTGGGTCGACGCCGTGACCAACGCGATCTCCAACACGCTGGGCATCGAGGCATCGGGCGACCCGTACCCGACCTTCTCGGTCATCCGCGAGGAGATCAACAACAACAGCATCAAGACCGCTGCCCGTTCGGGTTGGCAGGCCGACTACCCCGGTCTGTACAACTTCCTCGGCCCGCTCTACGCGACCAACGCCGGCTCCAACGACGGTGACTACTCGAACCCCGAGTTCGACGCGCTGATCGCCGAGGGCATCAGCAACACCGACACCGCGGCCCAGGTCGAGGAGTTCACCAAGGCGCAGGAGATCCTGTTCAACGATCTCCCCGCGATCCCGCTGTGGTACTCCAACGTGACCGGTGGTTACGCCGACACGGTCGACAACGTCACGTTCGGCTGGAACTCGGTCCCGCTGTACTACGAGATCACGAAGGCTGCCGAATAGGCCTGACGGAGCTCGCACCCGCGAGGCGGTGACGGTTTCCGTCACCGCCTCGTCGGGTGCTCCCGTTCGGTCTGTTCGCGCCCTCCCGAAAGGGACTGCGGATGCCCAGCTATATCATCAGACGTCTTCTCCAGGTGATCCCCGTGTTCTTCGGGGCCACCCTGCTCATCTACTTCCTCGTGTTCGCCATGCCGGGCGACCCGATCCTGGCTCTGTTCGGCGATCGCACGCCCAATGAGGCTCTCGTCAACGCCCTGCGCGAGGAGTACCACCTCAACGAGCCGTTCCTGGTCCAGTACTGGTACTACATCACCGGTGTCTTCCAGGGTGACCTCGGCACGACCTTCTCCGGTCGCCCGGTCTCCGCTGTGCTCGTCGACACGCTTCCGGTCACCGGCCGGCTCGCCGTCATGGCGATCGGGATCGAGTTCACGCTCGCGATCACGATCGGCACGATCTCGGCGCTGCGCAAGGGCAAGCTGTTCGACACGACCGCCCTGCTGGTCGCGCTCGTCGCCCTGGCGATCCCGATCTTCGTGCTGTGCTTCCTGGCCCAGTACTTCCTGGCGATCCAGTGGGGCTGGTTCAGCCCGACCGTCGGCTCCGACAACGACTGGGGTGGCCTCTGGCTCCCCGCCCTCGTGCTCGGGTTCAGCCTCTTCGCCGTCAGCATGCGCCTGATGCGCAGCTCGGTGATCGACACCCTCAACCAGGACTGGGTGCGCACGGCGTACAGCAAGGGACTCTCGCGCACGCGCGTGATCCCGGTGCACGTGCTGCGCAACTCCCTGCTCCCGGTCATCACCAACTCCGCCACGAACTTCGGCGTGCTCCTCGTGGGCGCGACCGTGACCGAGGGGATCTTCAACATCCCCGGTGTCGGCAACACGCTCTACCAGGCGGCGATCCGCGGTGAGGGGCCCACCGTGGTCTCCTTCGTCACGGTGTTCGTGATCCTGTACGTGCTGGTGAACCTTGTCATCGACCTGCTCTACGGTCTGCTCGACCCGAGGATCCGCTATGTCTGACCCCACCACGCAGAAGCACTACGTCGCCCCGGTCGAGACCGAGTCGATCGCCATCGATGCGGTGCGCGTCGCCGAGAAGCCCAGCAACCTGTGGCGCGACGCGTGGCGCGACCTGCGCCGTCGCCCGATGTTCTGGTTCTCGGTGCTGCTCGCCGCGCTGTTCATCGTCATGTCGTTCTGGCCGACCCTGTTCACGCAGGTCAACCCGCGCGTGTGCGACCTGATGAACAGCAACGAGGGCCCGACGCCCGGCCACCCGCTCGGGTTCAACTTCCAGGGCTGCGACATCTACGCCCGCGTCGTCTGGGGCGCCCAGACGTCGCTGTCGGTCGGTCTCATCGCCACCGTGATCTCCGCGGTGCTGGGCCTCATCATGGGTGCGCTGGCCGGTTTCTACGGCGGCTGGATCGACGCGCTGCTGTCCCGCATCGGCGACATCTTCTTCGCGATCCCCTACATCCTGGCCGCCCTGGTCGTGATGACGGTGCTCTCGGACTACCGCTCGGTCTGGACGCTCGCGCTCGCGATCGGTGGCTTCTCCTGGGCGTCCACGGCACGCGTCGTGCGCGCCGAGATCCTCCGGGTGCGGCAGGCGGACTTCGTCATGGCGTCGCGCTCGCTGGGCCAGTCCCGGTTCAAGACGCTGCTGACCCACGTGATCCCCAACGGCATCGCGCCGCTGCTGGTCGTGTCGACCCTGGGACTCGCCGCGGCGATCGTGGCGGAGGCGACCCTGTCGTTCCTCGGTGTCGGACTCGGCGGCACGGTGGTGTCGTGGGGTAACGACATCAGCCAGGCACAGGCGGCTCTGCGCATCGCCCCGATGTCGCTCATCTATCCATCGATCGCGCTCACCCTCGCGGTGCTCGCGTTCGTCGGCCTCGGCGAGCTCATCCGAGACGCCCTCGACCCGAAGGCGAGGGCCCGCCGATGAGCGACCACAACGCCGCCCAGATCCCGCTGCTGAGTGTCCGCGACCTCAAGGTCGCGTTCCGTTCGCAGGAGGGGATGCGCGAGGTCCTGCACGGTGTCACGTTCGACGTGTTCCCCGGCGAGACCGTCGCGATCGTGGGGGAGTCCGGCTCGGGCAAGTCCACCACGGCCACGGCCATCGTCGACCTGCTGCCGGGGACTGGAAAGGTCACCGGAGGATCGATCACGCTCGAGGGCCGTCCGCTCACGGGCCTGAGCCGACGCGACATCGAGGCCGTGCGCGGTCGCGACATCGGCTTCGTGCCGCAGGACCCCATGTCGAGCCTCAACCCGGTGTGGAGCATCGGCTTCCAGGTCAAGGAGGCCGTGCGCGCCAACGGCATCGCCCAGGGGCGTGCCGCTGTCAAGGCACGCACGATCGAGGTGCTGCAGCAGGCGGGTCTGGCCGATGCCGAGCGACGGCTGCACCAGTATCCGCACCAGTTCTCCGGCGGGATGCGCCAGCGCGCGCTGATCGGCATCGGTCTCGCGGCCGACCCGAAGCTCCTGATCGCCGATGAGCCGACCTCGGCCCTCGACGTGACGGTGCAGCGGGTCATCCTCGATCACATGGCCTCCCTCACGCGGGACAAGGGCACCTCGGTGCTCCTGATCACGCACGACCTCGGTCTCGCGGCCGAGCGCGCGGAGAAGATCATCGTGATGAACGGCGGCAACATCGTCGAGGCGGGGCCGAGCCGTCAGATCCTGGAGAACCCGCAGCACCCGTACACCAAGCGGCTGGTGGCCGCGGCGCCCAGTGTGGCGTCGCAGCGCATCCAGGCGGTCGTGGAGGATCGGGGGATCGAGACGCTCGAGGACCTCGCGGACATCCCGCCGACCGTCCGGGTGGCCGGTCTGACGAAGGACTACAAGATCCGCCAGGGCAACTTCCGCAGCGAGGCCTTCCGGGCGGTGGACGACGTGTCGTTCGAGATCCCGCGCGGCAAGACGCTCGCACTGGTCGGGGAGTCCGGATCGGGCAAGTCCACGGTCGCGAAGATGGTGCTCAAGCTCGAGGATCCGACCGCCGGCACGATCGAGATCGACGGTCAGGACGTGTCGGGGCTCTCGAACGCGCAGGCGTTCGGGCTCCGTCGCCGGATGCAGCCGGTGTTCCAGGACCCGTACGGCTCGCTCGACCCGCTGCGCAACATCGGCAACACGATCGCCGAGCCGCTGCAGATCCACGGCGTCGGCGACCGCGCCTCGCAGCGGGCGCGCGTGGAGGAGCTGCTGGAGCAGGTCGCCCTGCCCCAGTCCCTCGCCACGCGATACCCGAACGAGCTGTCGGGCGGTCAGCGGCAGCGCGTGGCGATCGCTCGTGCACTCGCGCTCAAGCCCGACATCATCGTGCTCGACGAGGCGGTGTCGGCGCTCGACGTGCTGGTGCAGGACCAGATCCTGAAGCTGCTCGCCGACCTGCAGTCCGAGCTCGACCTGACGTACCTGTTCATCACCCACGACCTCGCGGTCGTGCGGGTCTCCAGCGACCTGGTGTGCGTGATGGAGAAGGGCCGCGTGGTGGAGCAGGGCACGGTCGACGAGATCTTCGCGAATCCGCAGGAGGAGTACACGGAGCGCCTGCTGCAGGCGATCCCGGGTGCGTCGATCCCTCTCGGCGGCCACTGAGCGTGGCATCGCCGGCACAGCCCGAGGACGCACGGACCTACCGTGCGTCCTCGGGCACCGTCATCCTCGTGCTCAGCGTGCTGCTGGTGCTGTTCCTGCTGGGGGACACGGTCGTCAACGGCAGCATCGTGCAGGCGCTGCTGATCGCTCCGTGGATGCTCCTCGCCCTGTGGATCGTGTACGAGATCAGCTTCGTGTCGCACGTGCGGGTGGACGCGCACGGGGCGACCGTGCAGAACCTCCTGCGCCGGACGAGCTTCGGCTGGGGGCACGTGCGCGACATCGACCTGCGCTGGCAGCTCGAGTTCGCGCTCGACGACGGCCGCACGCTCACCTCCTGGGGTGGCCCGGCCCGCGCCCGCCCGCCCCGTCAGCGTCGTGACGAGGACGCGGAGCCGCGGGTGCCCTCCGGGTTGCGGGCCCTCACCGACATCCGCGACCGCTGGTCGGAGGCGGCGGCTGCCGACGCGCCCATCCGTCGCACGTGGGACGGCCCCGCGCTGATCGCGCTCGCGGTGATCGTGCTGTGGGCCGCCGCCGCGCTCGTCGTGGTCAACCTCGGCTGAGCACCCGGCGCACCGGGCTCACCCGGGCAGCCCGAACAGCTCGGGCCAGGTGGCGGCCGCCCACGGGTAGCCGACGAACACGGTCGCGTCGATGAGGAAGTGCGCCACCAGGAACGGCAGCAGTCGTCCCGTCCGCTGGTACAGCCACCCGAACAGCAGCCCCATCGCGAGGTTGCCGACGAACGCCCCCGGCCCCTGGTACAGGTGGTAGGTCGCGCGGAGCACGGAGGTGGCGACGATGATCGTCCACGGCGACCAGCCGAGCTGCCGCAGCCGCGCGAAGAGGTAGCCGAGCACCACGAACTCCTCCTGCAGGGAGGCGCGGGCCGCCGCGAGCAGCAGGATCGGCACGGTCCACCAGTGGGCGTCGAGTCCCGCGGGGTTCACGGCCACGAACAGGCCGGCCGCCCGGCCGCCGAGGTAGAGCGCGAGGCCCGGCACGCCGATCGCCACCACGAGCAGCACGCCGCGGGCCACGTCGACGCCGATGCGGGTGCCGTCGAGCCCGAGCCGCCCGAGGTGCGGTCGTCGGCGCTGCCACAGCAGGAAGCACACCAGCACCACGGGCACGAGCGAGAAGCCGATCGAGAGCAGCTGATAGACGAGGTCGAACACCTCGCGGTCGCTGCGGGACGGGTTGAGCGTCGCGGTCTGGTCGGCCAGGGGCACGTCGTCGGTCAGGCGGTAGGCCAGCTGCACGATCGCGTAGACCGCCGACTGCCCGAGCCCCAGGGCCAGCACGATCGCGATCTCCCACCACAGGCGCGCACGGCCCTCGCGGCGCGAGGACATCGGGGGAGCGGGGGTCACGAAGTCGATGCTACGACGTGCCTCGGAGATCCGATCCGGCGCGTACGTTATCCTGGAACGTCGGCTTCCCGGCGCAACCCCACACTCTTTGAGGACCCTTGTATGGCGCACGCCCTCCGCTCTGACCTCCGCAACGTCGCAATCGTCGCCCACGTCGACCACGGCAAGACCACGCTCGTCGACGCGATGCTCCGCCAGACGGGCTCCTTCGGCGAACACTCGCACGTCGAGGAGCGGGCGATGGACTCGAACGACCTCGAGCGCGAGAAGGGCATCACGATCCTCGCCAAGAACACGGCGATCACCTACAAGGGCAAGCACGCTGACGGCAAGGAGATCACGATCAACGTGATCGACACGCCCGGCCACGCCGACTTCGGCGGCGAGGTCGAGCGCGGCCTGTCCATGGTCGACGGTGTCGTGCTGCTCGTCGACGCGAGCGAGGGCCCGCTGCCGCAGACCCGCTTCGTGCTGCGCAAGGCCCTCGAGGCCAAGCTGCCCGTGATCCTGCTGGTCAACAAGACCGACCGCCCCGACGCCCGCATCGCCGAGGTCGAGGAGGAGGCGCACGACCTGCTGCTGGGTCTCGCGTCCGACCTGGTCGACGACGTGCCCGACCTCGATGTCGACGCGCTGCTCGACGTTCCGGTCGTGTACGCCTCCGGCCGTGCCGGCGCCGCCTCGCAGAACCGTCCCGCCGACGGGTCGCTGCCCGACAACGACGACCTGGAGCCGCTGTTCGAGGCGATCCTCGAGCACGTGCCCGCGCCGTCCTATGACGACGAGGCGCCGCTGCAGGCCTGGGTCACGAACCTCGACTCCAGCCCGTTCCTCGGCCGACTCGCCCTGCTGCGCGTGTTCAACGGCACGCTCAAGAAGGGCCAGACGGTCGCCTGGGTCCGCTCCGACGGCACGACCAGCAACGCCCGGATCACCGAGCTGCTGAAGACTCGCGCCCTGGAGCGCTACCCGGCCGATTCCGCGGGCCCCGGCGACATCGTCGCGATCGCCGGCTTCGAGGACATCACGATCGGCGAGACCATCGCCGACCCCGAGGACATCCGTCCGCTGCCGGCCATCACGGTCGACGACCCCGCGATCTCCATGACGATCGGCACGAACACGTCGCCGCTCATGGGCAAGGTCAAGGGGCACAAGCTCACCGCCCGCATGGTGAAGGATCGTCTGGACCGCGAGCTCATCGGCAACGTCTCGCTCAAGGTCGTCGACATCGGCCGTCCCGACGCGTGGGAGGTGCAGGGTCGTGGTGAGCTCGCGCTCGCCATCCTCGTCGAGAACATGCGTCGCGAAGGCTTCGAGCTCACGGTCGGCAAGCCGCAGGTGGTCACCAAGAAGATCGACGGCAAGGTCTACGAGCCGTTCGAGCACCTGACCATCGACACGCCGGAGGAGCACCTCGGCGCGATCACGCAGCTCCTCGCGAACCGCAAGGGCCGCATGGAGAACATGACCAACCACGGCACCGGCTGGGTGCGCATGGAGTTCGTCGTGCCCTCGCGCGGTCTCATCGGCTTCCGCAGCGAGTTCCTCACGACCACCCGCGGCACCGGTATCGCGAACGCGATCTCGCACGGGTACGAGCCGTGGGCCGGTCAGATCACGACGCGCCAGAACGGCTCCATCGTGGCCGACCGCTCCGGCGTGGTGACCCCCTTCGCGATGATCGCCCTGCAGGAGCGCATGTCGTTCTTCGTGCAGCCGACCGAAGAGGTCTACGAGGGCATGGTCATCGGCGAGAACTCGCGCGCCGACGACATGGACGTGAACATCACCAAGGAGAAGAAGCTCACCAACATGCGCTCCTCCACGGCCGACAACTTCGAGTCGATGACGCCGCCGCGGCTGCTCACGCTCGAGGAGAGCCTGGAGTTCGCGCGTGACGACGAATGCGTCGAGGTGACGCCCGAGAAGGTGCGCATCCGCAAGGTGATCCTGGACCAGACCGTCCGCGGTCGCGAGGCCTCGCGCCTGAAGCGTCAGGACGCGAACGCCTGAGGCATCCCCGCACCCTTCCGAGAGGGCCCCACGCTCCGGCGTGGGGCCCTCTTCTCATGAAAATGCCAGGTGGGGGCTAGGTCGATGACGCAGACTCGTTCACTTGCGTCCGGGGCAATCTCCCGATGAGTGTCCCGCATCGGGCGCACGACGACCCGAAAGTCGAACCCAATGCTTCAGAAGACCCGTGCGCTTCGGCGCGCCTCCGAGGTGGCTGCCGCGCGCGCCGCCGTCACCCGTACCCCGCTGCTCGTCCTGGGCACCGCGGCCGCCGCCCTCGTGGGGATCACCCTCACGGTCGGGGTGACGGCCGCCCCCGCCACCGGCACCGCGCAGCCGGCCGCGTCGGCCGCGATCACGAGCCAGGCCTTCGGCGCGGAACCGCTCACCCGCATCGCCGACGAGGCCGTGATGACGGTGTCGAAGGGGAAGGATGCGGTCGCGGCGGCGGACGCCCTGACCGCCGAGGTCTCCGCGTCCGGCCTCGACGTGAGCGCTGCGGCCCCGGTGGACACGACGCCGCTCGAGGATGACCTGGAGACCCTCGACGACCGTGCGACCCTGCCCTTGCTCCTCGTGACGGTCGCGACCGAGCAGGCCGCCGCCGAGACCGAGAAGGTCGTCGCGGAGACCGCGGCGCTGCAGCAGGCGTACACGGCGGCGCAGGAGCAGAAGGCCGCGGAGGAGGCGGCGCGCGTCGCCGCCGAGCAGGCCGCTGCGGCCGCCGCCGCGCTCGCCGCGGCCAACACGGTGGACGGCGCGAAGGCGACCGCGCAGCAGATGATGGCCGACCGCTACGGCTGGGGCGGCGATCAGTTCTCCTGCCTGAACTCGCTGTGGAACAAGGAGTCGGGCTGGAACTACCGGGCGTACAACGCCGATGGCGGTGCCACCGGGATCCCGCAGGCGCTTCCCGGCAGCAAGATGGCCTCGGCCGGCGCCGACTGGCAGACCAACGCGGCCACTCAGATCGCGTGGGGCCTGAAGTACATCGCCGACGCCTACGGCACGCCGTGCAGCGCCTGGGGCCACTCGCAGGCGATGAACTGGTACTGAGCCCGAGCGGGCCGGAGGTCACGCACCGTGACGGGCCTATCCTGAGAGGCGGTCGAGCGCTACGGTGACTGTGACGGCTGGGGAGCGTCGCGAATCCGAGGAGGAGTGGTGCTCGATCCCGTCGCCTGGCTCGATGTCCCGCAGGAGGTCTCGACCGGCACGCTGCCCGGCTGGGAGCGCGTGGACGAGATCGTCCGGGAGGCCCACGCCCGCTATGCCGGTGAGCGCGGAGGGCGCGTGGCCGACTACATCCCGGTGCTGGCCGAGGTGGACCCCGAGCTGTTCGGTCTCGCCGTCATCGAGGTCGGCGGCGGGGTGCACGACGCCGGAGACGCGCTGCACCCGTTCTCGATCCAGTCGATCTCGAAGATGTTCGTGTACGCCCTGGCGATCCAGGAGCACGGGCACGAGCGCGTCCGCGACATCGTCGGCGTCAACAACACCGGGCTCGCGTTCAACTCGGTCGTCGCGCTGGAACTGAACGAGGGCCATCCGCGCAACCCGATGGTCAACGCCGGCGCGATCGCGACCACGGCGCTGATGCCGGGCGCGACCGCGGTCGAACAGTGGGAACGGGTGCGGGAGGGGCTGTCGGCGTTCGCCGGACGGCCGCTGAGCCTCGACGGCGAGGTGTACGCGTCGGAGGCGGCGTCGAACGACCGCAACCGCGCCCTCGGCTGGCTGCTCAAGAGCTACGGACGCCTGGCGGGCGACCCGGACGAGATCGTCGATGTGTACACGCGGCAGTGCGCGCTGAGCGTGACGGCGCACGACCTGGCCGTCATGGGGGCGACGCTCGCCGACGGCGGCGTGAACCCGATCACGGGGGAGCGCGTGGTGACGGCGGACGTGTGCCGCGACACGCTCGCGGTCGTCGCAGCGAGCGGACTCTACGAGAACTCCGGCGACTGGTTGTTCGAGATCGGTCTCCCGGCGAAGTCCGGTGTCGCGGGAGGGATCGTCGCGGTCTCGCCGGGCAAAGGGGCGGCCGCCGGGTTCTCGCCGCGGCTGGACGACGCGGGCAACTCCGTGCGGTCGCAGATGGCGATCGGCCATCTGTCGCGCTCGCTCGGGCTCAATCTGTTCGCCTCCGCACCCGCGCAGGCGGACGACTCGGGGAGCGGTCCCCGATCGGCGGAGAAGGAGCGATCATGACGGAGACGGTGCAGGCGCCAGCGAAGACCTCGTGGCTGCCGATGGTGAGTCTGTTCCTCGCGCAGGTGCTGATGTCGTTCAATGTGGCGGCGCTGCCCATCTCCCTGGGCGGCATGGTCGGTGAGTTCGGCGTGCCGCCGACACTCGCCAGCACAACCATCGTGATGTACGGCCTGGCGGTCGCGGCGCTCGTGATGACGGGCGCGAAGCTCGGGCAGCGCGTCGGCTGGGTGCTGATCTTCCGGGTGGTGGTCGCCCTGTTCGCCGGCTCCGCGATCATGATGCTCACCGCCCCCGGCATCTGGTGGGCGATCGCCGGTCAGGCGGTGGCCGGGGCGGCCGCGGCCATCATCGTGCCGTCCATCGTGGCGCTGATCGCCGAGAACTACCGCGGATCCCAGCAGGCCACCGCGATCGGGGCCATCGGCTCCGCCCGCGCCATCTCGGGTGTGAGCGCCTTCCTCATCGGCGGCACGCTGGGCACCCTCGTCGGCTGGCGCCCGCTGTTCTTCATCGTGCTGGCCGTCGCGGTCGCCGTCTTCGCCCTGAGCTTCACGCTGCGCGGCGACCGCGGCGACGCCTCCATCCGCATCGACCTCGTGGCGTCGCTCCTGATCGGCGGCGCGATCGTGCTGCTGACGCTCGGGTTCAACAACCTCAACAGCTGGGGTGCGCTGGCCGCATCGCCGGCCGCCCCGTTCAGCGTGCTGGGGCTGTCGCCGGCACCGCTGTTCATCGTGCTCGGCCTCGTGCTGGGGCAGGCGTTCTTCCTGTGGACGCGGCGGCGCATGGCGGAGGGCAAGGTACCGCTCATCGACCTCAGTGTGCTGGGGTCGTCGCGCGAGCGTGCCGCCGTCTACGCCATGTTCATCGTCGTGGGGCTCGAGGCGTGCGTGAACTTCACGATCCCGCTGTACATCCAGATCGTGCAGGGGAGGACCCCGTTCGACACGTCGCTGGCGATGATGCCGTTCAACCTCACGGTCTTCCTGACCGCGACACTGGTCGTGCGCTTCTACAAGCGCTACCCCCCGCGCACCATCGGGGTGTTCGGCTTCATCCTCACCACCGCCGCGCTCGTGTGGCTCTCGGTCGTCGTGACGAACAACTGGGAGACCGTGCCGACGATCGCGGGGCTGATCGTGTTCGGCATCGGACAGGGCGCCCTGGTCACGCTCGTGTTCAACGTGCTGGTCACCGCGGCCCCCGCGGAGCTGGCGGGCGACGTGGGCTCCCTGCGCGGCACGACGCAGAACCTCGCATCGGCGGTGGGGACGGCTCTCGCCGGCGCGCTGCTGGTGTCGCTGCTCGCCCTGAACGTCGGCCGCGCGGTGGTCGAGCATCCGGAGCTGCCGCCGTCACTGGTGGCGCAGGTGCCGATGGATGACGTGAACTTCATCAGCAACGACGACCTGCGCGTGGTGCTGGAGTCGACGGACGCCGCGGAGGAGCAGGTGGATGCGGCGGTCGCCGTGAACGAGCAGGCGCGTCTGAGCACGCTCAAGCTCGGACTGCTGCTGCTGGCGGCGGTGAGCGCCCTGGCGATCCTCCCGGCGTCGCGGCTGCCGCAGTACCGGCCGCACGAGATCCCCGATCCGTCGCCGTCGAGCGGCTCGGACTGAGGCGGCGCTCAGCGCAGCTCGGAGATGAGGACCGCGCTCGTCCCGGGCTTGGTGGCCTCGAAGATGTGCGACACGTCTCCGGCGTACGTGAGGTAGTCGCCGGGGTCGAGCACGACGGGCTCGTCGGGCGGGCCGATGCGGGCCTGGCCCGCGATCAGGATCACGTGCTCGATCGTACCCGGGTGGTGCGGGTCGGAACGGCGGGGGTCTCCGGGCTCGGCCTGGATCAGGTACACGTCGCGCCGGGCGCCGGGCGGGCTGGCCGAGAGGAGGGTCGCGCTGTAGGCGGCGGCGGACGAGGGCACGCCCGCGAGATCGTCGGCGCGGATGAGCGTGGGCGCGTTGGCCTGCTGGTCGACCAGCACCGCGAAGGGCACCCCGAGCGCGACGCCCAGGGCCCACAGCGTCTCGACGCTGGGGTTGCCCGCGCCGCTCTCGAGCTGTGAGACGGTCGCCTTGGAGACGCCGGCGCGGCGGGCGAGCTCCGAGACGGACAGGCTCGCGGCCTCGCGCTCGCGGCGGAGCGTGCGGGCGAGGCGGGTGCGGAGATCCTCCATGCGTTCATCATGTCAAACGATCGTTCGCTTGACTATCCAGCAGCGGCTGTTCAGAATGATGGTCATGCGTTCACTCAAACGAACAGCGCGCGGTGTCCCGGTGATCGCGGAACGCGAGGTGTGGCGCGAGGCGCTCGGCGTCGTGCTCGCCACCAGCGCCTACGGCATCTCGTTCGGTGCCCTCGCCGTCGCCTCCGGGCTGGACGTGTGGCAGACCTGCGTGCTGAGCCTGCTGATGTTCACGGGCGGGTCGCAGTTCGCGTTCATCGGCGTCTTCGCCTCGGGCGGCCTCGCCGCCCTCCCGTCGGCGATCGCCTCGGCCGCGCTGCTCGGCGTGCGCAACGTCGCCTACGGCATGCGCATGTCGCCCCTCGTCGGGGGAGGACGGTGGCGCCGTGCGGCCGCCGCGCACTTCACGATCGACGAGTCCACCGCCGTCGCGATCGCCCAGAACGACCCCCGCCTGCGCCGGGTGGGCTTCTGGGTCACGGGCGTGGGCATCTTCATCGGCTGGAACCTGACCACCCTCACCGGAGCCCTCGTCGGCGACGTGCTCGGCGACCCGAAGGCCTGGGGCTTGGACGCGGCGGCCGCGGCAGCGTTCCTCGCCCTGCTGTGGCCGCGCCTCCGCCAGCGCCAGGCGGTGGCCGTCGGCGTGGCGGCGGCAGTGGTCGCGGCGGCGTTGACCCCGTTCCTCATGCCGGGGTTGCCGGTGCTGATCGCCGCGGTCGTCGCGATCGCGGTCGGGTGGTTCAACTGGCTCGGGCGGGACGATGCGGGACGCGAGCCCCTCGAGACGCGGGAGGCCGGCGCATGAGCCTGTGGAGCGCCATCCTGCTGGCCGCCCTGATCTGCCTCGCGCTCAAGGCCGCGGGCTACCTCGTGCCGCCGAAGGTGCTCGAGGCGCCGCGTCCCGCCCGCATCTCCGATCTGCTCACGGTGGCCCTGCTCGCGGCACTCGTCGCAGTGCAGACCCTCGGCGACGGCCAGGCCATCACGGTCGACGCCCGCGTGCCCGCGCTGCTGGTGGCGGCCGGACTGCTGTGGCTGCGGCAGTCGTTCCTCGTGGTGGTCGTGGCGGCGGCGCTGGTGGCGGCGCTGCTGCGCCTGTTCGGGCTCGCGAGCTGATCGGCGGGTGCCGCGACCGCCGCGCGGATAGGATCGAGGCGTGCGCGTGAACGGGATCTCGAGGGTGCTGTCGTGGGTCGCCGCGGCCCTGGTCGGCGGTGTCTACGGCGTGGCCGGGACCATCGCGCACAGCGTGACATGGGGCCCGATCCCGGTCGGCCTGATCGTCGCGGCGATCGCCTGCGCCGCCATCCTGGTGGCGATCCGCGCGCTCACCCACGACCGCTGGGCGGCCGTCGCCGCAGGGCTCGGGATGCTCGGCATGCTGGTCATGATCTCCGGTGTGGGCCCCGGCGGCTCCGTCGTGGTGCAGGACTCGCTCGCCGGTCGCATCTGGACCTACCTGGCGGCGGGGATCGTGCTGCTCGTGGTCGCGTGGCCGTCGTTCTCCCGCCCGCCCGCACGACCCGCGAGCGCGCCGACGGAGGACCGGGAGCCGAGCGCGACGTAGACTGGAGCGGTGACGTATGTGATCGCCCTCCCGTGCGTCGATGTCAAGGATCGCGCCTGCATCGACGAGTGCCCCGTTGACTGCATCTACGAGGGCGAACGGTCGTTGTACATCCACCCGGACGAATGCGTCGACTGCGGTGCCTGTGAGCCGGTGTGCCCCGTCGAGGCCATCTACTACGAGGACGACCTGCCCGACGAGTGGCAGGACTACTACAAGGCCAACGTCGAGTTCTTCGACGAGATCGGCTCGCCGGGAGGCGCCGCCAAGGTCGGCGTCTACCCGTTCGACCACCCGATCATCGCCGCGCTGCCGCCGCAGGGCGAGTAGGCGCCGGCCGTGAGCGTCCGCGACCTCGCCGACTACCCGTGGGACGCGGTCGTCCCGTTCCGTGACCGCGCAGCGCAGCACCCGGGCGGTCTGGTCGACCTCTCGGTCGGCTCGCCCGTCGACCCGACGCCCGACATCATCCGCCGGGCGCTCGCCGAGGCGACAGACGCCCACGCCTATCCGCAGACGGTCGGCACGCCCGCGCTGCGCGAGGCCATCGTCGCCTGGTATGCGCGCCGCCGCGGCGTGCCGGATCTGCGCATCGACAACGTGCTGCCGACGATCGGCTCGAAGGAGCTCGTCGGGCTCCTGCCCACGCTGCTCGGTCTCGGGCCGGGCGACATCGTGGTGCACCCGCGCGTGGCCTATCCGACGTACGACGTGGGCGCCCGCGTCGCCGGAGCCACACCGCTCGCGGCCGACGATCCGGCGGAGTGGCCCGAGGGCACGAAGCTCATCTGGATCAACACCCCGGGCAACCCCGACGGGCGCACCTGGAGCGTCGCGGAGCTCGCGGCCGCCGTGCGTCGCGCGCGCGAGCTGGGCGCGGTCCTGGCGAGCGACGAGTGCTACGCGGAGCTGGGGTGGGACGGCCCGTGGTCGACGGAGCCGATCCCGTCCGTGCTGGACCCGCGGGTGACCGACGGCAGCCGCGCCAACCTGCTCAGCGTGTACTCGCTCAGCAAGCAGTCGAACCTCGCGGGGTATCGCGCCGCCTTCGTGGCCGGGTGCGCCCGCATCGTGGGGGAGCTGCTCACCGCCCGCAAGCACCTCGGCCTCATGCCGCCCGCTCCGGTGCAGCACGCGATGGCCGTGGCGCTCGGCGATGACGCGCACGTGGCCGCGCAGAAGGAGCTGTACCGCGCCAGGCGCGACCTGCTCCGCCCGGCCCTGGAGGCCGCCGGCTTCCGCATCGACGGCTCGGAGGCGGGTCTCTACCTGTGGGCGACGGAGGGACGCGACGCGTGGGAGTCGCTGGGGCGGCTCGCCGACCTGGGCATCCTCGCGGGTCCCGGCCCCTTCTACGGTGCCGACGCGGCGCAGCACGTGCGGCTCGCGCTGACCGCGCCGACCGAGCGGGTGAGCGCGGCGGCAGAGCGCCTGCACGACGGCGCTCTGTAGCTTCCCTCAGCTCAGCGGCGATCTGTTTGGCGGTTGTCACAGTAGGCCGGTGGGACTACTAGGCTGTAAAAGCGATTCGGTCGTCACCCGACCAGGCGCTCGGCGCCGAGAGATCGCCACTTCCGGCTTGATCACGAACGTGCTGACACCCCCGCGACGCGCAGGCGGTCAGACAAAGGAGGAGGGCGCGTGAGCGCTGCAGCAGACCAGACGGCGAAGCTGACGATCGGTGACACCACCGCCGAATTCCCCGTGGTGCGCGGCACGGCCGGCCACGACAGCATCGATTTCTCGACGTTGACCAGGCAGACCGGGTACACCGGACTCGACTACGGCTTCGTGAACACCGCCTCGACCAAGTCCGAGATCACCTTCATCGACGGCGACAAGGGCATCCTGCGCTACCGCGGCTACCCGATCGAACAGCTCGCCGGGAGCACCAGCTACCTCGAGGTGGCGTGGCTGCTCATCTACGGCGAGCTGCCCTCGGCATCCGAGCTCGCCGAGTTCGACGAGAAAATCCGCCGCCACACGCTGCTGCACGAAGACCTCAAGCGCTTCTTCTCCGCGCTGCCGCACACCGCGCACCCCATGTCCGTGCTGTCCTCGGCGGTCGCCGCCCTGTCGACGTACTACGAGGGCCAGACCGACCCGCACAACCCCGAGCACGTCGAGCTGAACATGATCCGCATGCTCGCCAAGCTCCCGGTGATCGCGGCCTACGCGCACAAGAAGAGCGTCGGGCAGGCGTTCCTGTACCCCGACAACTCCCTCGGGTTCGTGGAGAACTTCCTCAAGCTCAACTTCGGCGTCAACTCCGAGCCGTACGAGATCAACCCGGTCATGGCGAAGGCGCTCGAGCTGCTGCTGATCCTGCACGAGGACCACGAGCAGAACGCCTCCACGTCGACCGTCCGCCTCGTCGGCTCGACGGGCGCGAACCAGTTCGCCTCCGTGTCCGCCGGCATCCAGGCGCTCTCCGGCCCGCTGCACGGCGGTGCGAACGAGGCCGTGCTGACGATGCTCGGTCAGATCCGCGACTCGGGGCAGAGCGTCGCGCGCTTCGTGGAGCGGGTGAAGAACAAGGAAGAGGGCGTGAAGCTGATGGGCTTCGGGCACCGGGTCTACAAGAACTACGACCCGCGCGCCAAGCTCGTCAAGGAGGCGGCCGACGAGGTGCTCGCCTCGCTGGGCGTGACCGACCCGCTGCTCGATCTGGCGAAGGAGCTCGAGGAGCTCGCGCTCGCCGACGACTACTTCCGCGAGCGTCGCCTCTACCCGAACGTCGATTTCTACACCGGCGTGATCTACAAGGCGATGGGCTTCCCGACGCGCATGTTCACGGTGCTGTTCGCGATCGGACGGCTCCCGGGCTGGCTCGCGCAGTGGCGTGAGCTGCAGCTCGACCCGCAGACCAAGATCGGCCGCCCGCAGCAGCTGTACACGGGTTCGCCCGAGCGGTCCTTCCCGACGCGCTGAGCCGTCACCCGAAACGCCCCCTCCGTCACATCGGAGGGGGCGTTTCGGCGTCCGGCAGCGCAACGCAGAACGGTGCCCCTCCGTGAGGAGGGGCACCGTTCCGGGGGGTGGCAGGGGTGTCAGCGGCCCTGCGAGCCGCGGCCACCGCCCTGACGGGACTGGCCGCCCTGGCGCGAAGCGCCGCCGGTCTGCGTGGAGTAGCTGGCGCCCTGGCCGCCGCCCTGACCGCCG
>NZ_SSDQ01000032.1:0-19734 GCF_004794315.1 Microbacterium sp. PF5
AGGGCACACCGGCTACAACAAGGGCAACACCTGCGTCGACGACGCCGTCGACGACACGACCGCGAACCGCCCGGCCGGCGAGGCGCGCAGGGCCGCATCGAAGGCCCGGCTGGTCGCCCGCACCGCCTCGAGCGCCGGGAGCAGCGCGTCGAAGTCCTCGTCGCTCTGTCCCGCGAGACCTCCGCCGCCGCGCCAGCCGCCCACCAGGGGCACCACGGCATCGACGGGTCCGAGCTGCTCCGCGAGCGCGGTCATCTCCGCGAGGGAGGTCGCATCGGCCACCCGGGTCTCGGCTCCCGCGTCGGCGAGAGGGGTGAGGCGCTCGGCCGAGCGGCCGGTCGCGACCACCCGCGCGCCGGCGTCGTGCAGGGCCCGGGTGACGGCGAGTCCCGCGGCGCTGGTGGCCCCGGCCAGGAGCACGGTGCGTCCGCGCGGTCCGTGCGGCGTGGTGTCGGTCATGCGATCACTCTCCTCCTGCCGAGAAGGCCTCTGCGGCCGGACCCGGATTCGGGTCTCCGGCCGCAGAGGCTGTGCGCCCCAGCGTCACAACGGTGGCGGTGGGGATCAGTCGTCCGTGCCGCGGATGCCGACCGTCGATTCGATGACGGGCTTCATCTTCTTGTCGAGCGTCTCGAAGAACATCGACAGGGGGAACTCGTCGTCCATCACCGCGTCGGTGTAGCCCTTCGGGGCGCCGGCGAGGATCTCGTCCGAGAGTCCGCGTGCCCACTGCGAGGCGGGGTGCGGGGTGAGGGTGCCGCGCACGAGGTCGTAGGCGGCGAGCCAGTGCGCGACCTTCGGACGGTCGATCGAGTGCCAGTACAGGTCGTCGATCGCATCACCCAGCGCCACGACCGCGTCGGGCACGCTGTCCCAGTCGAACGCCAGGGCCGTGTCGGTCCAGTGCAGCACGCCGCGCTGGTGCAGCCATGCGAACAGCAGCTGGCCGCCCACCGCGTCGTAGTTGCGGACGCGGGTGCCGGTGATCGCGAAGCGGAAGATGCGGTCGAAGATCACGGCGTACTGCACCAGGTGCGCGTACTCGTGCATCTCGCGCTCGGTCTCGGTGAGCTCCTCGCCCGCCGCCACGCGGGCGTCGAGGGCGCGCTCGATCTTGACCGACTCGCGGAACGCGGTCATGTCGCAGCGCATCTCCTCCAGCGAATAGAGGAAGAACGGCATCCGCTGCTTGATCATGAACGGGTCGAACGGCAGGTCGCCGCGCATGTGCGTGCGGTCGTGGATGATGTCCCACATCACGAACGTCTTCTCGGCCATCTCCTGGTCGTCGAGCATCGCGGCGGCGCGCTCTGGCAGCTCCAGGTTCGTGATCCCGGCGGCGGCGCGGACGACCCGGCGGTAGCGGGCGGCCTCGCGGTCCTGGAAGATGGCGCCCCACGTGAACGTCGGGATCTCGCGCATGGCGACGGTCTCGGGGAACAGCACGGCGGAGTTGGTATCGTAGCCCGGGGTGAAGTCGACGAGTCGCAGCGAGACGAACAACTTGTTGCCGTAGTCGCCGGCCTCGAGCGCGGCGATGAACTCGGGCCAGATGGTCTCGACGATCAGCGCCTCGACCAGGCGGTCGCTGGAGCCGTTCTGGGTGTACATCGGGAAGACCACGAGGTGGCGGATGCCGTCGATGCGGTGCTGCTGCGGCTGGAAGGCCACGAGGGAGTCGAGGAAGTCCGGCACGCCGAAGTCCTCCGACGCCCACCGCTCGAAGTCGGCGACGGACGCGGCGAGGTAGTCGGCATCGTGCGGGAAGGCGGGGGCAAGGGCCTGGATGCTCGCGGTGATCGCGCCGACGAGCGCGCGGGCGTCGTCGTGGTGCGCGGCCTCGGGGATCGAGCCGTCTTTGATCTGCAGCTCGCGCAGCGCGATGGCGGCCGACTTCAGCTGGGTCCAGGCGGCGGACTGCTCCGCGGTCGACGCGTCCTCGACGACCTCGGGTTCGCCGACGATGGCCTGGACAGCGGAACTGTTGGCGGAAACGAGGGACATCGGAACCTCCGATCGCAGTGTTTAACGGAAAGATTCCGGCGAATACGGAATCCTGACGATAATCTTACAGCTATGGATGATTCTGTCGACCGCGCGATCCTGGCCGCGATCTCCCGCGACGGCCGCGCCACGCTGTCCCAGCTGTCCGAGGCCGTCGGCCTCTCGGTCTCCGCCGTGCAGTCCCGCCTGCGCCGCCTGGAGACGCGCGGGGTGATCTCCGGCTACCGAGCGATCCTCGATCCGGAGCAGGTGGGCACTCCGCTGTCGGCGTTCATCGAGATCACCCCGCTCGACCCCGCCCAGCCCGACAACGCGCCGGAGCTTCTCGAGCACCTCGACGCGATCGAGGCCTGCCACTCCATCGCGGGAGAGGCGAGCTACATGCTGTTCGTCCGCGTTCCGACCCCCCGCGACCTGGAGCAGCTCGTGCGCGACGTCCGGCTCGCCGCCAACGTGAGCACCCGCACGACGGTGGTGCTGCAGACCTACTACGAGCACCGCCCGATCATCCCGGTCGGCGCCGGGGAGTAGCCCACCGCCGCAGCGCGCACCGTCGGCCGGCATCCGCGTCGCGTCGCCGCGGTCTGCGCCGTCGAACGACCGCCCGCTGACCCGCCCGCGTCAGAGCGCCGCGCCGACCACGGCCTCGCCGAGCGGGGTGCGCAGGTGCAGCATGCGGCTGCCGCGGCGCTCGCTCGCGATCAGCCCCGACTCCCGCAGCACGGTCAGGTGGTGCGACGCCGTCGACACCGCGATCCCGGCCTCCGCGGCGACCTGAGACGTGGTGCGCTCGGCGCCCGCCCGCAGCAGGATGCCGGCGCGGGCCGGGCCGAGCAGGGCGCCCAGGGCCGACTCGACCTCGGTGGTGTCGCGCGCCCACCCGGCCGTGACCCCGCGGGCCGGATAGAAGAGGGTCGGCTGCGCGGGCGGCTCGGTGAGCACCATGCATCCCCACGACGACATCACGGAGGGCACGAGCACCAGTCCGCTGCCGCGGCAGTCGACGCGCTCGCTGTGCCGCCGCAGCGACACCCGCACGGCGCCGTCGCCCCACGACACCTGCCGATGCAGGTCGCTCGCCATCCCCGCGATGCCCGACGTGGCGATCGCGCGCGCCCGCACCGCGATGTCTGCGCGCAGGAGTCGTTCGAGCTGCGGCCAGACCGGGTGCAGCGCCACCTCCCACAGCTCCGACCAGGCGTCGGCGATCCGCGCCCTGGCCCGCGCCGGATCGTCCCGCATGTCCCGCAGCGCCTCGCGTCGACGGCCGGCGGAGCGCTGCACCATCTTCCCGAGGTCCACGCGCATGGGCTCCAGCGCGGTCGTGCGGAGCGCCGCGAGCTCCGCCTCCGGGGTGAGGTCCCACCGCGGGGTCGTGGTGAGGAAGTCGGGCAGGTAGCCGTCGTCGCCGATCACCGCGGCGAGCAGCGCGAAGCCGTCGCGCGGCAGCCGTTCGCGCACGACGCGCAGCCACCCCCACTGGAGCGGATGCGCCGCCGGGCGGAGGAGGGCGCGGACGGCGTGGGCCAGTTCGTGGCCGGGGGAGACACCGAAGCGCACCGCCTCCATGTCACCGGGACTCAGGTGGAACTCGACCCGGTGGTCAGGATGCTCCCGCCCCTCGATGGGCGTTGAGTTTCGATCCACATCGAAACACTAGGGGCCCGCGGGTGCGCTGTCGAGACTGGGCACATGACCACCGCACCCGCTCCCTCGTCGCTCGTCCGCGACGCCGTCCTCCGCATCGGCACCGGCCGCAGCCGCCGGTTCGTCGGGGCCGAGCACGGCGCCGACGTCTCCTATTTCTTCGTCGAGAATCAGCCGGGCGAGGGTCCAGGGCTGCACTGGCACCCGTACTCGGAGACCTGGGTGGTGCTGGAGGGGACCGTCCGCCTCCGCGTCGGCGACCGGATCCTCCTCGCCGGACCGGGCGACACCGCCACGGTCGCCGCCTTCACGCCGCACGGCTTCACGAACGCGGGGGACGGGCTGCTGCGCATCCTGTGCATCCACGCCTCCGCCACCATCGTCCAGACCTTCCTCGACAACGACTGATCAGGAGAACCCATGTCCTTCCAGGCCTACCTCGACAAGGTCGAGACCCAGACCGGGCTCACGCCCCGCCAGTTCATCGAGCTCGCCCGCGCCCAGGGCTTCGACGAGGGCACGAAGTCCACGGTCGTGCTCACGTGGCTCAAGCAGGAGTACGGCCTCGGCCACGGTCACGCGCAGGCCATGACCCACGTCATCCTCAAGGGACCGAAGATCAGCGACAAGCACGTCGGCACGGGAGGCTCCCACAGCGATGCGTCCGACACCCTGTGGCTCGACGGCAAGGACAGCAACCCGCACCGCTGAGGGTCCCCGCGCCGCGCGGACTAGGATTTCGAGCGTGGCAGCATCCTCCCGGCGCAAGAAGAAGAGCGGCACCCGAACCCGACCGCACACCAGCGGAAACCCGGCCAAGCGGCCCGCGGTCGAGGCCGGTCCGGTCACCGTCTCCGACTGGATCGGTGCCGCGCGACTGCGCACCCTGCCGCTGGCGGTCGCGCCGGTCGTGATCGGCACGGGCGCCGCGCGCAGCACGGGGCCCGAGTTCCACTGGGTCATCGCCCTCGCGTGCCTCGCGGTCGCGGTGCTGCTGCAGATCGGCGTGAACTTCACGAACGACTACAGCGACGGGGTCCGCGGCACCGACGCCCACCGTGTCGGTCCGGCGCGGCTGACGGCCTCCGGGCGGGTGAAGCCGCGCACCGTGCTGATCATCGGGCTCGTGTTCTTCGCGCTCGCCGCGGCGGTCGGCCTCGCGATCGTGGTGCGCACGGAGCAGTGGTGGATGCTGGCCATCGGCGCCGCGTGCATCGTCGCGGCGTGGTTCTACACGGGCGGCAAGCGACCCTACGGCTACTACGGCCTGGGCGAGGTGTTCGTCTTCGTGTTCTTCGGGCTCGTGGCGACGCTCGGCACCACGTGGGTGCAGATCTTCGCGCTCCCGCAGCAGGCGTGGCTCGGGGCGATCGCGGCCGGCCTGTTCGCGTGCGCGGTGCTGCTGGCGAACAACCTCCGCGACATCGAGCAGGACCGCGCCGTCGGCAAGCGCACGCTCACGGTGCTGATCGGGCGGCGTGCGACCCAGGTGCTGTTCACCCTGTTCGTCCTCGCGCCGTTCGGGATCGCGGTGTTCCTGGCGCTGCTGTTCCCGATCGCGTGGATCGCGCTGCTCGCGCTGCTGGCGGGGCTGCCCGCTGTGCTGATCGTCTGGACGTACCGTCAGCCGCGGGAGCTGGTGACGGCGCTGGCCCTGACCTCGCTCACGTCGCTGCTCTACGCGGGCGCGCTGTTCTGGGCGTTCGTCGGCTGATCTCGGCGTCCGTCGGCTGATCTCGGCGTTCGTCGGCTGATCTCGGCGTCCGTCGTGATCCGGGCGTCCGTCGCGATCTCCGCGTCCGTCGGCTGACCGCGGGAGCGCTCAGTCGCGGCGCGTCTCGTCGGGGGCGGCGTCGATCGCCTCGTCCTCCGCATCGGCATCGGCCTGCTGACCCGACACGCGGCCCTCGCGCCGCTCATGCAGACGCGCCGAGGCGTCGGACAGCGGCGTGCGCAGGAACAGCATCGAGATGCTCGCCCCGATGAGGGCGGCGAAGATGGCGGCGAGCCACCAGAACTCGCGGAAGATCGGGAAGAAGAACCACAGGATCGCCAGCGGGACGAGGAATGCCAGCAGGCGCAGCACGGTGTAGACGAGGAGGGGGGCGGGCTTCTTCACTCCCTCAGTCTACGTTCGCCCGCCGATGTGCCAGCCGCCGCCGCTCACCCGGGGAGGTCGAGCGCGGAGAAGGGGATGCCGCGGACGACGCGTCGCCACGGGTGCTCGCCGAGCGTCCACAGCACCCCCGCCTCGGGGTCGAGGGCGAGGTCTTCGCATCCGGCGGGCAGCGGGACGGGGTGTCGCCGCCAGGAACCGTCGCGATCGGTCCACAGGGCTCCGGGGTGCAGCAGATCGGACTGGGACACGAAGCGCGTCTCACCCCAGCGCACGGCGCCCTGCAGGTGCCGGAGGCCGGGCGCGACCCGGTCGCGCTCCACGAAGCGGGGCTGCGCGGCGCTCGGGATGTCGAACTCGCCGACCACGCCGCGGTCGTTCCCGCGGTACTCGCCGATGAGCACACGGGGCAGGGGAGTGCCGTCGGCCGTGAACACCCGCCCGAGGAACGAGCAGCGGAGGTCGACCGGGTGCTGCGCCGTGCGCACGGCGACGAGCACGGTGCTGCGACCGCCGCGGCGGCGGCTCCCGGCCAGGCGGTGGGCGTCGGAGCCGCGCACCCGGCGGAGCCGCGCCAGGTCGAACTCCCAGATCCCCTGGCCCGTGGCCGCCGCGAACAAGCGGTCGTCGAACCACGCGAGGCCGCCGGCGTGGATCGGGGCGGGCTCCAGGCGGCCGTCCTCCCCGGGGACGGCGAGCACCACGTCGAGGTGACGCGACCGGTCGAGGTCGATCATCGTGACCCGGGAGGCGAGGTGGCGGCCCGCCCTGTCCTGGCGGAACCAGCTCACCGCGAGCGTGCGTCGTCCGCGCAGCCGGCCCACGTCGATGCCCTGGGGATACCAGCGCTCTGTCCACGTGCGCGCGGACAGCCAGCGCAGGTCGATCCCGGTGCTCCGGCGGCGCCGTCGCACCGGTCGCCAGATCGTTCCGAACGGCCAGAGCATGGGGTCCATGGTCGCGGATGCCGGGTGACCGCGCCAATCGACGCGGCTCCCCGCATCGATTCGGCATCTCGTGGAGAGGTATGTATCATGTTACGTGTTGAGTGTTGATCTTCATGGAGTCGCTCTCGACGCACACCCCTCGGCCCGCTGGTGGGGGCCAGTAAACCGCGGGGTGGGCCGGCACCGCACGGTGTCGGATTCCCGGGTGCTCGCACCCGGCAGTGCAACGCACTGGGGGTGTGGTTCGTTCGGGTGCGGACCACACCTCAGCGTTGTGCCTGCCGCGCCTCGCGTCACCCGCCGTTCACCGTGGCGTCGCCGACCGGACACGCGCGACTGCGACGATCTCCGCACACCGCCCACCCCGGGAGTTCCGTGCGCACGCCCCTCGTCACCGTCATCCTTCCCGCGAAGGACGCCGGACCCTACATCGGGACGACCCTCGAGACCCTCACCCGGCAGTTCGACGACCCGCACGATCTGCAGCTCGTGGCGATCGACGACGGCTCCCGCGACGACACGCGCGCGCTCATGCAGCACTACGCCGACCGGTTCCCGCGCGCCAGGGTGGTGCACAACCCGACGCCGCGCGGCCTGGCGAGCGCCCGCAACCAGGGTCTCGCGCTCGTCGAGGGCGAGGCGTTCTGCTTCCTCGACGGCGACGACTGGTTGCAGCCGCGGCGGCTGGCCGTGCTGGCCTCTCGCCTGCGCGCGCTGCGCTGCGACTTCGTCCGCACCGATCACGTGACCGTCACCGGCACCCGCCGCACGCTGGTGCGCGCGCCGTTCCCCTGGCGCGAGACCGTCGCCCCGCCGCGGAGCGCCATCCTGCCCGCCGACGAGCCGACCATGGTCGACTACCCGTACGCCTGGGCCGGGCTGTTCCACCGCCGCCTCCTCGACCGGGGCCTGGCCGGGTTCCCGCCCGGACTGTTCACCGCGGAGGACCGGCCGTGGATCTGGCGGCTGCACCTGGAGGCCTCGTCGTTCGCGGTCGTCGACGCTCCGGCACTGCTCTACCGCCGCGGCGTCGTGGGCTCGCTCACCCAGATCGCCGACCGGCGGCAGCTCGACTTCGCCGAGGCCCTGTCCCAGGTCGTCGCCCTGGCGCAGCGCGACCGCGACGCCGAGCGCTTCCTGCCCAAGGCCGTGTGGACCGCGCTCGCGCTCAGCTCTCACCACCTGGTGCGCTCGCGGCGCATGTCGCCGCCGGTGCGCGCGGAGATGCGGTCGCGCATCCGCGAGCTGCTCCGCGGTCTCCCCGCGCCGGAGGTCGCCGCGGTGGTCGAGCGGCTCGACGCGCCCCGGCGCCGCGTGCTCGCGCGCACGCTCCGACGTGCGGGGCACACGCCGTGACGCGGGTCTTCGCGCTGCACAGCGCCTACGGTCTCGCGACCGCCGTCGCCGCGATCGACAGCGGCCTCCTCGATGGGTCGACCGCCGCGCGCCCCGAGCAGGTGCTGGTGCCGTTCACCTCGTCGCGCGTGCCCGAGCTCGCGGTCGGCATCGACGCCGACCCGGCCCTGAGTCGGCTGCGCGCCCGGTTCGACCGCATCGAGCCGCTGGGAGACCTCCTCGGCCCGCTGCACCCCAGCGCGTGGGAGCCCCCGGAGGGCGAACTGCCCGTGCTCGGTCGGCTGATCGCCCGGGCCTGGGGCATCGACCCCCGCGACCTGGAGCTGTGCGTGCAGAGCCCGCAGGTCGCTCCGGCGCGGACGCTGTTCGGGCTGTTCCCCGACGCGCGTCTCACGATCGTGGGCGACGGCCTCATGACGTATGCGCCGATGCGGGTGCGGCTGCCGCACACCGTGACGGCACGGATCGGCCGTGTGGTCTACGCCGACGTCGTGCCCGGCGTGCGTCCGCTCGTCGCGTCGCCGACCGCCGAGACCGTGCCGGTGCCGCCCGCGGCCTTCGCGGCGGCGCTGCGCGAGACCGCGACGCCGGAGGTGCCGGAGGTGCCGGCGGACCCGGAGCCGGGACCGTCCACCGTGCTGGTGCTCGGGCAGTACCTGTCGGCGCTCGGGCTGCAGACACCGGCGCAGGAGATCGCGCTGCAGCAGAGCCTGGTCGACCGGGCGGCCGCGTGGGAGCCGGAGCGCATCGTGTTCAAGCCCCATCCGGCGGCGCCACCCCTGCTCGCCGATGCCGTCCGTGCCAGGGCGCAGTCGCTCGGCATGGCGTTCGAGGAGCACCGCGGCACGGGGCCCGCGGAACTGGCGGCCGAACGCCTCGATGCGCGGGCCGTGGTCGCGGCGTTCTCCACCGCGCTGCCGACCGTGCACACGGTGTTCGGCCGCGACATCGGTGCCGCCGGGACCGCGGACCTGCTCGGCACGCTCGCTCCGTTCGAGAACAGCAACCGCATCCCGCTCACGATCGTCGACGCCCTCACCCGCCCCGACGCCCTGCGCCCGGAGCCGCCCGAGCTGCAGCGCCTCGTCGATGCGGTCGGCTATGCCATGCAGCCGCTCGTCGCCGAGCACCTGCGGGAGCGCGCGGAGGAGTTCCTGCGCGACCTCGACGATGACGAGCGCCGCCGGTACTTCTCGGCGGAACGCCTCACGCAGCTGCGGTTGCCCGGCGCCGCGCCCGCGACCCTGCGACAGCGCCTGCGGCACCCCGCGGGCGGCATCGGGCGGATCGAGGAGTGGCGGCTGACGGCGATCGGGGCACGGCGTCGCGCCGGTCGCGCGTGGCGGGAGATCCGGGGAGGATGACGAGCATGCAGCAGACAGACGAGGGAGCGCCGCGGACGGTGGCGATCATCCCGGCGCGCGGCGGGTCGAAGCAGATCCCGCGCAAGAACCTGGAGCGCGTGGGCGGGGTGCCGCTCGTGGCCAGGGCCGTGCACGCGGCAACGGCCGCCGCGGGCATCGACGCGGTCGTGGTCTCCACCGACGACGACGAGATCGCGGCGGTCGCGGAGGCCGCGGGCGCGCGCATCGTCCGGCGCCCCGCGGAGCTGTCGGGCGACACCGCGTCGTCCGAGGCGGCGATCCTCCACGCGCTCGACGAGCTCGAGCGCCGGGGAGAGTCGTTCGCGGTCGTCGCGTTCGTGCAGGGCACGTCGCCCTTCGTGCCGAGCGTGGAGCTGTCCGCCGCCGTCGAGGCCGTGCGGGAGGGCACGGCCGACAGCGCGTTCGCGGCCGTCGAGACGTACGGCTTCCTGTGGCGCACGGGGCCCGACGGGGAGGCGGAGGCGCTCAACCACGACGCGAGCCACCGTCCACGGCGCCAGGACCGTGAGCCGCATCACCTCGAGACCGGGGCGTTCTACGTGTTCCGGGCGGACGGGTTCCGCCGCAGCCGGCACCGCTTCTTCGGCCGCACCCGCATCATCGCGGTGCCCGAGTGGAGCGCGATCGAGATCGACGACGCGGAGCAGCTCGCGGCGGCGCGGGCCTTGGCGGCCCTGCGTGAGACTCCCGCGCGGATCCCGGTGCGCGCGGTGGTCACCGACTTCGACGGCGTCCACACCGACGACACCGCGATCGTCGACGCCGACGGAGGGGAGCGGGTACGGGTGAGCCGGGAGGACGGCATGGGCGTCGCGCTGCTGCGCCGCGCCGGCGTGCCGATGCTGATCCTCTCCACCGAGGTCAACCCGGTCGTGCGGGCGAGGGCCGACAAGCTGCGCGTCCCCGTGCTGCACGGCATCGACGACAAGGAGGACGCGCTGCGGCGGTGGGCGCAGGAGCAGGGCATGCCGCTCGCCGACATCGCGTACCTCGGCAACGACGTGAACGACCTCCCGGCGATGCGCATCGTCGGGTGGCCGGTCGCCGTCGCCGACGCGCACCCGCTCGTGCGGGCCGAGGCCAGGGTCGTGCTGCACCGCCGCGGGGGAGACGGTGCGGTCAGGGAGCTCGTCGAACGCGTGTTGTCGAGCTGACCGCCCCCGGTAACCCTCCGGTCGAGGGCCGTTCACCCGCGGCGCGTACTCAGGAAGGACGGCGGCAACCCGCTCGACGACCGGAGGATTCATGACTGTCAGCATCGGCTCGCGTGTGATCGGCGGCGGCCGTCCGGCCTACGTCATCGCGGAGATCGGCCTCAACCACAACGGCGACGTGGACATCGCCAAGCGACTGATCGACGTCGCGGCGCGGGCGGGGGCCGACGCGGTCAAGTTCCAGAAGCGCACCCCCGAGATCTCCACGCCGGAGCACATGCGCGATGTACCGCGGGAGACGCCGTGGGGTGTCATGAGCTATCTCGACTACCGGCGCCGGGTCGAGTTCGGCCGCGACGAGTACGTCGAGATCGGCGACCACGCCACGCTGCTCGGGCTGGACTGGTTCGCGTCGCCGTGGGATGTGCCGAGCGTGGCGTTCCTGGAGGAACTGAACGTCGTGGCGCACAAGGTCGCCTCCGCGAGCCTGACCGACACCGAGCTGCTGACCGCGCTGCGCGAGACGGGCAAGCCCGTGATCCTCTCCACCGGCATGTCCACGATCGAGCAGATCGACCGCGCCCTCGACACCCTCGGCACCGACCGGGTCGTGCTGATGCACGCGACCTCGACGTATCCGCTGGAGCCGGAGGAGGCGAACCTGCGGGTCATCGCGACCCTCCGCGACCGCTACCCCGGCATCCCCGTCGGATACTCGGGCCACGAGCGCGGCCTGCAGATCTCGCTCGCCGCGGTCGCGATGGGCGCCGTCGCGGTCGAACGGCACATCACGCTCGACCGGACGATGTGGGGCTCCGACCACGCCGCGTCGCTGGAGCCGACCGGACTCGAGCACCTGGTGCGCGACATCCGGGTGATCGAGCGGGCGGTGGGCGACGGCGTGAAGCGCGTGTTCGACAGCGAGCGCGCCCCCATGGCCAAGCTGCGTCGCGTGCCGGCATGACCGACGCCTCCGGGCTGCGCGTGGTCGCGGTCGCCGATGCCGACTCGTTCGTGAAGTGGTCGGCCTCGCTGCTCGGCGCGGTGCCCGGTCTGCGCCCGCAGCTGCTGCTGGTGCGCACGCCCCTCACGGTGAGCGCGGAGCAGGAGCGCGCGGCGCGGGAGGGCACCGGGGTCGCGGCGACAGATGTCACCCGGCTCGACCTCGCGCAGGTGGCGGCGTGGCTGGACCGGCAGCGGCCCGACGCGGTGCTGCTCGCCGGTCGCGGGCCGTTCGTGCGGCTGCTCGGAGGCGTGATCGACTCGCTCGCGCACCGGCCCGTCGTCGTGTCGGGGCTGCCCGGTATGGCGATCCCGGCGCAGCGCGGGGCCCTGGAGTACCGGCGTCACACCGACCTGCTGATCGTGCACTCCCACCGCGAGGTCAGGGCGTTCGCCGAGCTGGGGGAGCGGATCGGGGTGCCGGTGCCGCTGGCGCTCGCGACCCTTCCGTTCGCACGGGGCCCGTACGGCGGCCGGAGGCGGGCGGAGCGTGCCGAGGCGCGGATCCTCGCCGGAGGGGCGCCGCGGGCCGCCCTCGCCGACCGCCCGACGGAGCCGGTGGCCGACGCGGAGCCGCGACCGGGTGCCACGGACGTCGTCTTCGCCGCCCAGGCGCTGGTGCCCGCGGATCGCGCGGCGAGGGCCGACATCGCGGCCCTGCTGGTGCGCACCGCCGAGGCCGACCCCGACCGGCGTGTGGTGGTGAAGCTGCGTGCGCGACAGGGCGAGGCGGAGACCCACCTCGACCGCGAGCCCTACACCGGGCTCTTCGGGGCCGCGCGGCCGCGGAACCTCGTGTTCTCGCACGCCCCGATGGACACGGCGCTGGAGACGGCGGCCGGGCTGGTCACCGTGAGCTCGACGGCCGCCGTGGAGGCGCTGGCGCACGGGGTGCCGGTCATCGCGCTCGACCGCTTCGGGGTGAGCAAGAGCCTGCTCAACACGGTGTTCGTCGGCAGCGGGCTGCTGGGCGGGGCGGGCGAGGTCGTGGCCGGACGCTTCCGGCGCCCGCACCCGGCCTGGCTGTGCGACAACTATTTCCACCCCGCCGCCGAGTCGGACTGGTGGGACCGGGTGCAGGAGCTGGTCGCGCTGCGCCGAGCGGGCGCGCTGCCTCCGCGCCGGGTGCCCGCCGCGCGCGGGGGTGCGCTGCACGAGGCCTGGCACCGGGCGAGTGTGCTCGGACGGGAGGACCGCAGCATCTCCGGACGGCTCGCGCTCGCGGTCGGAGCCCCGGCGGTGCGGCTGCTGTCCGGCGTCCGCGCTCGCCGCAGTCCGGAGGGCGCCTCCACGTGGGCGGACCCGTCCACGGACTACACGCTCGAGCCGAACCCGTTCGCCGACTCGCTGCGTCGCTGAGCCCCGGCTCGTCCGCCCGGGTCGTGGTGCGTCAGAGGCGGCGCCAGTCGTGGCTCTCGACCGCGGCGCCGGCCTGCGGGCCCATCTGCAGCATGCCGCCGTCGATCACGACCGAGGCCCCGGAGATGTAGGCGGCTTCGGGCGAGGCCAGGAAGGCGATCAGTGCGGCCACCTCGCGCGCGTCCCCTGGTCGTCCGAGCGGGATGCCGGGGCGGTCCTCCGTGTGCGGGTCGGTGTCGGTCTGCCCGGTCATGGGTGTGGCGATCTCGCCGGGGGCCACGCTCACCGCGCTGATGCCGTGCGCACCGAGTTCGAGCGCCAGGTTCTTCATGAGGCCGCCGAGCCCGTGCTTCGCGGCGTCGTACGCGCTCGCCCCGACCATCGGCTGATGCTCGTGCACGCTGGTGACCGCGATCAGCCGGCCACCGCGTCCGGCCGCGACCATGGCCCGCGCCGCCCGTTGCAGGCACACGAACGCGCCGGTGAGGTCGGTGTCGACCACGCGGTTCCACTCGTCGAGGGTCACGTCGAGGAACGGGGTCTGCAGTCCCGCTCCGGCGTTGTTGACGAACACGTCCACCCCGCCGAGCTCGGCGATCAGGCCGTCGACCGCGTCGCCGCACGCGGGGATGTCCGCCACGTCGAGGCGGGCGACCACGGCCCGAGCGCCGTGGCTGCGCACCTCCTCCGCGGTCTCCTGGGCGCCGGCCTCGTCGCTGTGCCAGGTGATGCCCACGTCGATGCCGGCCGCGGCGAGGGCGACCGCGGTCGCGCGGCCGATGCCCGAGTCCGCGCCGGTCACGATCGCGCGTCGGGCCTCGGCTTCCAGGCGCGCCTGCGGCTCCCCGGACTCCAGGCCCGTGGTCGGCGTCTTGTCGTTGTGCTGCGATTCGGACATGCGGCCCTCCTGCTGCTCGTGGTCGTGCGGGCGACGATACGAGGGCCGACGGAGCACGGTCGATGCGCTTGACGGCGGCGGGTGGCGGCGCTAGCGACCCGATGCCCGCGGCGGTGGCCCCGCAGAATCGAGGCCGCCGTCGCGGGCGTCGAGCGCGGGTCAGTTGCTGCGGCGGATGGCGCGCACGCCCACCACGAGGCCGACCGTGGCCACCGCGAGTGCGGCGATCCACCCCCACAGCACGGTGAGGTCGCCCAGGTCCCCGGCGAACAGCGCCCGCTCCGCCTGCACGACCCAGTTCACCGGGTTGACCGTCGCGACCGCGCGCATCCAGTCCGGCGCGGCGTCGAGCGGCAGCAGCATCCCCGACAGGATGAGCAGCGGGAAGATGAGCGACTGCTGCACGCCCCAGAACAGCCACTCCCGGTCTTTGGTCGCGAGCGCGAGCGAGTACGAGAGCGAGCCGAGGCCCACCCCGAACACGGCGAGCAGCGCGAGGCCGATCAGCAGGCCGGGGACGTCGACCGCGAACCCGAACGGCCATGCGATCAGGACGATCACCAGGGCCTGCACCACGATCGGCGCGATCTCCTTCAATGCGCGGCCGACGAGGAGGGACGACCGGGCGAGCGGGGCGACGAGGGTGCGCTCGTGCGAGCCGGTCATCATCTCGTACTGGAGGTTCGACCCGGTGGCGCCGGTGCCGAACAGCACGATCATCACCAGCACGCCCGGCACGAACCACGACAGGGTCTCGCCCGCGGGCTGTCCGGACTGGCCGATCAGCAGCGGGGCGAACAGCCCGAGGAACACCAGGGGCTGCAGCAGGCTGAAGATCAGGGTGAACGGGTCCCGCACCACGGGCTTGAGCTCCCGCGTCAGCACGTGGCGGGTGTCACGTGCGAGGTTCGGGCGCACGAGCGTGTCGGTGGTGGTCATGAGAGGACTCCTGTCGTGGTCGGGGTGGAGGCGGGCGTGGGCTCGTCCGTGGACTCGGGGGATCCTGCACCCTCGCCCGCATCGCGCAGGGTGCGCCCGGTGAGGGCGAGGAACACGTCGTCGAGTGTGGGCGGCACTCCGGTCGCGCGCTGCACGACGATGCCCGCGGCGTCGAGCTCCCGCACGACAACGGGCAGCAGCCGGTCGCCGTCGGGCACCGCGAGGGAGAGGCAGGCGTCGTCCCGCACGACCTCGGCCGGGCTCCGTCGGGCGACCACGGTGCGCGCCCGCTCGGCCTCCGCGGCGTCGGCGAACCCGAACGTGAGCACGTCGCCCGCGAGGGTGGCCTTGAGCGAGGCCGCGTCGTCGTCCGCGATGATGCGGCCCTTGTCCATCACCATGACCCGCTCGGCGTAGCGGTCGGCCTCCTCCAGGTAGTGCGTGGTGAGGAAGACCGTGGTGCCGTGCTGTGCGCGCAGGTCGAGGATGTGCTCCCACAGGTTCGCGCGGCTCTGCGGGTCGAGCCCCGTGGAGGGCTCGTCGAGGAACAGCAGGGGTGGTGCGTGCATGAGCCCGAGGGCGATGTCGAGCCGGCGCTTCTGCCCGCCGCTGAGCTGCTGCACGGTGCGGCCCGCGAACGACGACAGGTCGAGCGAGTCGATGAGCTCGTCCGCCCTCCGCACGCTGTCGCGCTTCGTCAGGCCGTAGAAGGCGCCCTGGCTGAGCAGTTCGTCGCGCACGCGCTGGGAGAAGCTGCCGCTGGTGAGCTGACCGACGTAGCCGATGCGCGCGCGGACGCCCGCGGCGTCGGTGCGGATGTCGTGCCCGACCACGCGCGCGCTGCCGGCCGACGGCGGGATCAGGGTGGTGAGCATGCGGAGGGTCGTCGACTTGCCGGCGCCGTTCGGGCCGAGGAATGCGACGAGCTCACCCCGCACGGCGCTGAAGGAGACGTCGGTGACCGCGTGCACCGGCGCCTTCTTGACGGTGAAGGTCTTGGTCAGGCCTTCGGTCTCGATGAGGGTTTCGTTCATGGGAGAGAGCGTAGAAAGCAACGCGGACACATCCTGTCCGCATCGTCTGCCAATCTGAGCTCATGTCCGACACCACCGCCCGCGCCCTCGCCCTGCTCAACCTGCTGCAGACGCACCGGCACTGGCCGGGCACGGAGCTCGCCTCGCGACTGGGCGTCACCGAGCGCACCGTCCGCCGCGACGTCGACCGCCTGCGCGAGCTGGGCTATCGCGTCGAGTCCACGCCGGGATCGGCCGGCGGCTACCGGCTGGAGGCGGGGAGCGCCGTGCCGCCGCTGCTGCTGACCGACGACGAGGCGGTCACGATGGCGATCGGCCTGCGGGTCGCCGCCACGCAGCAGCTCGTCGGTGGCGCGGAGGTGACGCTGACCGCGCTGGCGAAGCTGGAGCAGGTGCTGCCCTCGGCGCTGCGGCAGCGGGTGAACGCGCTCGCCGCGGCGGTGCAGCCCCCGCGGATCGGCGCGGGACCGGTGGTGTCGCCCGTGGTCATCGGCGAGATCGCGCTCGCCACGCGCGACCACGAGCGGCTGCGGCTGCGCTACGTCGACGGGCAGGGGGAGGAGAGCGTGCGGCGCGTGGAGCCGCATGCCCTCGCCCCGGCCGGACGCAAGTGGTTCCTCCTGTGCTGGGACCTCGACCGCGAGGACTGGCGCACGTTCCGCGTCGACCGCATCACGTCCGTCGAGCACACCAGGGTGCTGTTCGCGCGGCGCGAGCTCAGTGCGCAGGAGATCGAGGAGCGGGTGCTGATCGCGGCGTCGTGGTCGCCGCAGAAGATCGAGACCGACGCGGTGATGGAGCTGCCGCTGGCGGAGATGCAGGAGCGGTTCGGGCCGTGGGGACAGGGCGCCACGGCGGAGGGACCCGACCGCACGCGCTGGCCCTTCGGCGGCGCGGACTGGCGGGAGGCGATGTACGGACTGCTCTGGATCCCCGCGGGCGTCGAGTACACCACGAGCTTCCCCGAGCCGCACCGTGCGGAGCTGCGCGAGGCGGTCGAGCGACTGCTGCGGGCGCTGGACGCTCCCACGCCCGCGTCATCCGCGGACTCATAGGGTCATCCCAGGGAACGACCCTGGCGGGGAACATCACGGCCAGGTAACGTCAGTGCCATCGCGGCGATCCGGGCGGTCCCGGGCCCCGGCTCATATCCGGAGGCGTTGCGGGTTCGACTCCCGCCGTCGCGTCCACTCCCTGAGGCGTTCGCGTCCGCGTCCACGACATGGCGCATGATGGACGGATGCCCACCGCCCCTCGACCCGGACTCCGCGTCACGGCCGGTCTCACGATCCCCGACGCCGAGCTGTCGTGGCGCTTCTCGCGCTCCTCCGGCCCCGGGGGACAGGGGGTGAACACGGCGGACTCGCGCGTGGAGCTGGTGTGGGACGCCGCGGGTTCCGCGGTCCTGTCGCCGGTGCAGCGCGAGCGGATCCTGGAGCGTCTGCGGGGACGGCTCGTCGGCGGGGTGCTGACGATCGCGGCGTCCGAGCATCGGGCGCAGCTGCGCAACCGGGAGGCCGCACGCGAACGCCTGGCCGCCCTGGTCGCGGAGGCCCTGCGTCCGCCCGCCCCGCCGCGCCGCGCGACGAAGCCGAGCCGCGGATCGAGGGAGCGTCGGCTCACGGCCAAGCACCGCCGCACCGACGTCAAGAGCCTGCGGCGTCGTCCGCGCGAGGAGTGAGGGAGCCGCTCAGCCGGAGTCGCGGGTGAGCCGCTTCTCGACGGGGCCCCAGCCCTCCTCCAGCACGGTGAATCCGGCCTCGAGGATGTCGCGCTGGTCGTCGCTCTCGGTCACGAGGATCTGCATCTGCAGGATGAACCGGGAGTACACGCGGATCTCCGCCGTGGGGGCGGTGAGCCCGAGCTCCTCGGCGATCGCGTCGGCGAGGGCGTCTTCGTGCCGCAGCCACATCTTCGCCGCGTAGTCGCGCAGGGCCGGCGTCTCGTTGAGGAAGCGCAGGAAGGTGCGGGCGACGTCGTCTCCGTGCTCGTCGAGGTTGGCGCCGATCTCGGCGGCGTAGAAGTCATGGATCGCGCGGTTGATGGTGACGCCGGTCCTGCGGTCGCGCACGGCGGCGACGAGGCGGTCGCGCTGCTCGTCGTCCTCGTCGAAGACGAGCGCCTCCTTCTGGGGGAAGTGGGCGAAGACGGTGGTCGGGGAGACGTCGGCGGCGTCGGCGACCTCGCGGATGCTGACGTTGTCGAAGCCGCGCTCGAGGAACATCCTCGTCGCGACGTCGGAGATGTTCTTGCGGGTCGCGGCCTTCTTGCGCTCGCGGCGGCCGAGGGGCGCGGGGGTGGTCATGAGAGCCAGGCTACCGCGCTCGGTATAAAAGTGGCTTGACGCCAAAACTGGTATCGCTACACTTTCGATATGACTTCACCCATCTCCTCGGTCCGTGGTGCCACCCGCGCCTGGATCATGCTCATCGTGCTGACGATGCTCACCGTCATCGGCATGACGGTGGTGCTCCCCGTGCTGCCGTTCGTCGTGCTGCAGTACGTCTCGCACGAGCGCGACCTGGCCCTCTGGGTCGGCGTGCTGGAAGCGGTCAACGGCCTGTGCGCCTTCCTCGTCGCGCCCTTCCTCGGCCGGCTCTCCGACCGGTTCGGCCGACGGCCCGTCATCATCGCCGCCGCCTTCGGCGCCGCGTTCTCCATGGCCCTGTTCGGCATCGGCGGAGCGCTCTGGGTGCTCGTGCTCGCCCGTGTCATCCAGGGGCTGACGGCGGGCGACCTGCCCGCGCTGTTCGCCTACCTCGCCGACATCACCCCGCCGGAGAAGCGTGCACAGCGCTTCGGCCTTCTCGGAGCGCTGACCGGCATCGGCACCATGATCGGCCCGGCCGTCGGCGGGCTCCTCGCGGCGATCGACCTGCGCCTGCCCGTGTTCCTCACCGCCGCCGTCGCCCTGGTGATCGCGATCCTCAGCATCTCCCTGCTGCCGGAGAGCCTGAAGCCCGAGAACCGCATCCCGCGGATCACGCTGCGCGCCGTGCAGCCGTTCGCGGTGTTCCGCGAGGCCTTCGGACGCCGGGAGCTGCGCGGCCTGATGATCGCGTTCGGCCTGCTCGCGCTGCCGTTCGGCTTCTTCGTCAACAACTTCAGCATCCTCGCGCTCGACGCCATCCAGTGGGGGCCGACGCAGATCGGGCTCCTCACGGCGGGCGTGGGGATCGTCGACATCCTCATCCAGGGCGTGCTGCTGGCCATCCTGCTTCCGCGGATGGGGGAGCGCGGCGTGATCCTCAGCGGCATCGTCGCCCAGGCGATCGGCCTGGCCGGTCTCGCGGTCGTCGCGACGCTGATCGCCCAGCCGTGGCTGTTCATCGTCGGCGCGCTGCTGCTCGCCGCCGGACAGGGAGCCGCGCAGGCCGCCATGGACGGCGCGATGTCCAACGCCGTCGGCGACGACGAGCAGGGCTGGCTCGGTGGCGCCACCCAGTCGCTCAACGCAGCGATGGGCACGGTCGCGCCGCTGATCGCCGCGGCCCTCTACACCGCCGTGAGCCACGCCGCCCCCTACTGGCTCGGGGTCGGGCTCATGGCCGTCGCGGGGATCGTCGTGGCACGCGCCCACATCGCGAACACCGCGAAGCGCCCGCGCCCCGCACCCTCCGGCCCGGCGCCCGCGGAGCTCGTGGCCGCCGAGTGACAGCTCCGCGGGGTGCCCGGTGATCCGGTGCACCCCGCGGCTCAGTCCTTCCCGCCTCCGCGGACGAGTTCCAGCCCGGCACCGGCGAACTGCCGCAGCGTGGCATCCGGCAGGAACGCCCGCGTCAGCGCGCCGCCGATCCGGGTGAGGTCGCTCTCGTCGCGGAACAGCAGGTACATGGTCTCGTAGCGCGGGTGGAACTTCTGCTTGAACCGGTGCAGCGAACCGAACCCGTACA
>NZ_SSDQ01000033.1:0-11050 GCF_004794315.1 Microbacterium sp. PF5
GCTGCGCCGACGCCGGGAGCACGAGCGGCTTCGACGCGAGCAGCACGATCACGTGCTCCACCCCGGCCGCGCGGGCGGCATGGTGGATCGGGGCGACCGGGGCGGCGGGTGACGAGAGCCGCACGACGAGGTCGGCGCGCGCGCGGCTCCCCTCGACCACGGCGGCGTTCGCCTCGTCCACGTCGCGCACCCACGCGGTCGCCTCGTCGAGGGGATGGCCGTGGCTGCGGCGTCGTGCCACCAGCCGCCGCCGGCGCGTGTCCGGCTCGACGTCGAGGAACCAGCTCTCGTCGAGCAGCTCGCGCACGCGCTCCCATCCGTGTCCGGTGTGCAGGAGGTAGTTGCCCTCGGTGATGATCAGCGGCACGTCGGCGGGGACCGGGATCGCGGAGGCGATCGGCTCCTCCAGCCCGCGGTCGAACGCGGGGGCGTACACGACGCCGTCGGCCGGGGCCCGGAGCCGCCGCAGCAGGGCGAGGTAGCCGTCGACGTCGAAGGTGTCGGGGGCGCCCTTGCGGTCGCGGCGATGGAGGCGCACGAGCTCGGCGTTCGCGAGGTGGAAGCCGTCCATGCCCACGACCACCGCCTGCGGCCCGAGCGCGTCGAGGAGGGCGGCGCTCACCGTCGACTTCCCGGCGCCGGGGGTGCCGGCGATCCCGAGGATGCGGCGGCGGCCGTCGGCGATGAGACGCCGCGCCCGTTCCACGAGATCGGAGAGCGCGACGTCGGAGTCGGGCGCGGGCGGCGGGGTCTGGATCACGGCTTCGTGGTCTTCCTGTGGTCGACGCGGGGCATCGGAGGGCGAGGGACGATGTGGGCGACTGCGGAGCACGCTACGCTGGCCATGTCACCGGTGTCAAGCGACCCGGGGCACCGGACAACACCCCTCGATGGAGAGAGACGCGCATGACCGAATTCCAGGGCCGCACCATCCTCGTCACCGGCGCCGGCGGCGGCATTGGCGGCGCGACCGTCCGCCACCTCGTCGCGGCCGGCGCCGACGTGCTCGCCGCGGGCCGCACCGCGGAGAGCGTCGCCGACATCGCACGCGAGACCGGCGCCACGCCGCTCGCCTTCGACCTCGAGGACGAGGGCGAGATCCGCGCGGCGATCGAGGGCCGCGACCTCTACGGCGTCGTCAACTGCGGCGGCTGGGGCGGCGAGATCGCCACCCCCATGGACACCGACATCTCGGTGTTCGACCGGGTCATGAGCATCAACGCGCGCGGGGCCCTGCTGGTGACCAAGTACGCCTCGCGCGAGATGATCCGCGGGGGCAAGGGCGGCGCGATCGTGAACGTGTCGAGCCAGGCGAGCCTCGTCGCCCTCGCCGGGCACATCTCCTACGGCTCGTCCAAGGCGGCGCTCGACAACATCACGCGCGTCTCGGCGCTCGAGCTGGGCGGCCACGGCATCCGGGTCAACAGCGTCAACCCGACCGTGGTGATGACGCCGATGTCGGCCTGGTACTGGGGACGCCCCGAGATCGAGGGTCCCTTCCTCGACGCGATGCCTCTGCACCGGTGGGCCACCGAAGACGACATCGCCGCGCCCATCGTCTTCCTGCTGGGCGACGGCGCCGCGATGATCTCGGGCGTCTCGCTCCCCATCGACGGCGGCTACACCAGTCGCTGAGGCGGCCACGGCGCCCGGCACCTCAGGGAAGCTGTCGCAGGCGCTCGGCGAAGCGCTCGACGGTGGCCGCGAACGCCGGGGCGTCCGGGCGGTTGAGGTGCCCGTGGGTGGTGCCCGGCTCGGTCGACACGTCGACGTCGACGCCGGCGGCCGAGAGGGCGCGCGCGAAGGCCTCTCCCGACATGCGCAGCTCGTCCGTCTCGTCGTTGACCATGATCGTCGGGGGGAAGCCCGCGAGCTGCGCGGGCGCGGCGGTCCCCGGGATCGCGTAGACGTCGGCGCGGTCCAGCGGTCCGCCCAGATAGTTCTCGTACATGCCGCGCACGAACGCGGCGGTGAAGACGTCGGCGTCCGGCTGCGCGTCCAGCAGGGCGCGCAGCTCGCGGGTGGGGGCGTCCTGAACGGCCTGGAGCGTCGGATAGGCCAGGACCGCGAGGCCCGGGACCGGTCCGCCGTCGTGGGTCAGTCGCAGGGCGGCGCCGGCGGCGAGGTTGCCGCCCGCACTCGCGCCGCCGATCGCCCATCCCCGCGCGGCGATCGGGGAGGACACGGCCCAGCGGAACGCGGCGACCATCTCGTCGTGCGGCACCGGGTAGTGGATGCCGCCGCGCTCCGGCGAGCCCAGGCGGCTCGTCCAGTCCGGGGTCATCGGCGCCAGGCGGTAGTCCACGCTCACGACGACGATGCCGTGCGCCGCGAAGGCCCGCGCCACCGCATCCGCCTCCGGCATGTCGAGGTCGCCGCCCGCGAAGCCTCCGCCGTGCGCCCAGACGAGACCCGCGCCGGTCGGCGACGCCGGGGTGTAGAGGCGCACGCGCAGCGCGCCGTGCGGTCCGTCCAGCACCCGGTCGGCGATGTGGAGGTCCGCGCTCACGGCAGCACCGTGTACAGCAGCCAGACCGCGAGCGGGGTGCCGATCACGAAGAACAGCAGACCGATGATCGCGCCGCGGCGGGAGGGCTTCTCGTCGGGGGAGGACATGCGTCGAGCATGGCAGACGAGCGACGGTTCGCGCCGGTGGGTCAGGCTCCCCAGCCGGCCTGCACGCCGCCCACGCGCTCCTCCGCGATGCGCTGCTGGTACCCGGACGCCGCGTAGGCGGCCATCGGGTCGGCCGGCAGGCCGCGCGACTCGCGCCACTCCGCGAGCGCCGGGCGCACGTCGGTCGAGAACGCGTCCATGAACACGGCGTTCGCCGTCAGCACATCGCCCGAGCGCTGCGCGGCAGACAGCGCCTCGCGGTCCACCAGCAGGGCACGCGCGGTCATCTCCTGCACGTTCAGCACGGAACGGATCTGCCCGGGGATCTTGTCCTCGACGTTGTGACACTGGTCCAGCATGAAGGCGACGTCGGGATTGTTCAGGCCGCCACCGCGGATCACCTCGAACAGGATGCGGAACAGCTGGAACGGGTCGGCCGCGCCGACGATGAGGTCGTCGTCGGCGTAGAAGCGGGAGTTGAAGTCGAACGAGCCGAGCTTGCCGAGCCGCAGCAGCTGCATCACGATGAACTCGATGTTCGTGCCCGGCGCGTGGTGACCGGTGTCGAGGCACACGAGGGCCTTGTCACCGAGCGCGCTCACCTGGGCGTACGACGTTCCCCAGTCCGGCACATCGGTGTGGTAGAACGCGGGCTCGAAGAACTTGTACTCGAGCACGAGCCGCTGGTCGTCGCCGAGGCGCGCGTAGATCTGCTGCAGCGAGTCGTGCAGGCGGTCCTGACGACCGCGCAGATCGGCCTGCCCGGGGTAGTTGGAACCCTCGGCGAGCCAGATCTTCAGGTCGCGGCTGCCCGTGGCGTCCATGACGTCGATGCACGCGAGGTGGTGGTCGATGGCCTTGCGGCGGATCGCGGCGTCCTCGTGCGTGAGCGCGCCGAACTTGTAGTCGTCGTCCTGGAAGGTGTTGGAGTTGACGGTGCCGAGCGTCACGCCGTGGTCTTCGGCGTGACGGCGCAGGTCGTCGAAGGAGTCGACCAGGTCCCACGGGATGTGCAGCGCCACGGTCGGCGCGAGGGCGGTGTGCGCGTGCACCTGGGCGGCGTCGGCGATCTTCTCGTAGGGGTCGCGCGGGGTGCCCGGCGTGCCGAACACCTTGAACCGGGTGCCGGAGTTGCCGAAGGCCCAGCTGGGCAGCTCGATGCTCTGCTTCTCGAGCGCGGCGAGGATGTCGGGGGTGAGGATGCTCACGATGCACGGCCTTCGGTGTCGGTGGTGGCGGAGGAGTCGGTGGCGCTCGCCGCGGCGAGCTGGTCTTCGAGGTGGAACACCTCGGTGAGGGAGGTGGCGGCCTGATCGGGGCGGCCGTCGAGGCCCACGAAGAAGCGGCTCATCTCGGCCTCCCACCGCGCGGCGACGGGCGACGCGGCGAGGTACGCCTGGGCCGCCCGGTCGTCGTCGGTCTCGTAGTAGCCGAAGAGCGTGCCGCCGGCGCCGAGGAAGAGGCTGTAGTCGCGTCGTCCGGCGGCGGCGATCTCCGCCAGCATCTCCGGCCGCACGGGGGAGTGCCTGGCCACGTACTCGTCGAGCAGCTCGGGGCGCACCTGGAGCTGGAAGGCCACGCGGGTCATGAGGGTCCTTTCGGTGTCCGGCCGGTGCCACGCGGCACCGGCCGGACGGGCGACTCAGAAGTCGAAGTCGCCGATGTTGTCGGCGTCGAACACGAACGGGTCGCCCAGCAGCACGACGCCGTCGGCGCCGACCGTGTACTCGCCGAGGTCGCCCGCGTCGAACGTGTCGCCTTCCTTGCCGGTGATGTCTCCGGCGATGAGGGCGTGGGCGGCGAACGCGGCGAGGTAGCCGAGGTCTTCCGGGTTCCACAGCGCGAACGACGTGACGGTGCCGTCCTCCACGTACTCGCGCATCTGGTTCGGGGTGCCGAGCCCGGTGAGGGCCACGGTGCCCTTGTAGTCGGACGTGGAGAGGTAGCGCGCGGCGGCCGCGATGCCGACCGTGGTGGGCGACACGATGCCCTTCAGGTCGGGGTGGCTCTGCAGCAGTGCCGCGGTCTTGTCGAAGGACGTCTGGTCGTCGTCGTCGCCGTACACGGTCTCGACGATCGTGATGTCGGGGTAGTCGCTCGCGACGTACTCCTTCATCAGGTCGATCCACGCGTTTTGGTTGGTCGCGTTGGCCGAGGCGGAGAGGATCGCGATCTCGCCCGCGCCGCCGATCTGCTCGGCGATCTGGTCGATCTGCACCTTCGCGATGCCCTCGGAGTCGGCCTGGTTGATGAACAGGTCGCGGCACTCGGTGTTGGTGTCGGAGTCGAACGTGACGACCTTGACACCCGCGTCGCGGGCCTCGTTCAGGGCGTCGCAGATGGCCTTGGGGTCGTTCGCCGAGACGACGAGCGCGCCGACGCCCTGCTGCGTGGCGGTGTTGATGTAGCTGACCTGGGCGTCGGGCGTGGCCTCGGCCGGTCCCACCTCGGAGAACGTGCCGCCGAACTCCTCGACGGCCTTCTTGCCACCCTCGCTGGACGTGTCGAAGTACGGGTTGCCGAGGTTCTTGGGCAGGAAGGTGATCGAGGCGTCGCCGCCGCCTTCTCCGCCGCTGCCGCTGCCGCCGTCGCCGGATCCGGCGCAGCCGGTGAGGGCGACCGCCGCGGCCACCGCGAGGGCGGCGAAGGCGGTCACGCGCTTGCGTGCAAACGTCATTGTTCGTTCCTTTCGTCGGGGGATGCCGCGGTCGCGGCGTCCATCGGTGCCCCTGGCGCTGTGGTGCCGGCACCGGCGGGGGTTCTGCCCGGTCGGCGGCGTGCTTTCTGCAGCCAGGCCAGGACGCTTGCGGCCACCACCGAGATCACGAGGAGCGTGCCGGTGATGATGTTGATGACGTCGGAGGTGACGTTCACCAGGCGGAGCGCGCTCGCGAGCGCCCCGATGAGGAAGGCGGCGGCGATGACGCCGTAGATCTTGCCGCGACCGCCGAAGACGGACACCCCGCCGAGGACGACGGCGGCGATCACCTGGAGCTCGAGGCCGGTGGCGTTGTCGCCGCGGGCGCTGCCGTAGCGGAGCGTGTAGAAGATGCCGGCGAAGGCGGCGACCGCGCCGGAGAGCACGAAGAGCACGAGCTTGGTGCGCTCGACGTGCACGCCGGAGAAGTGCGCGGCGTCCTTCGACAGTCCCACCGCGTACACGCCGCGACCGAACGGGGTGAAGTGCAGCAGGACCGCGAACACGGCCACCAGCACCAGGAACGGGATGGTGATGACGGGGATGGGCGTGCCGGCGATCTTGGCTTTCGCGAGGTCGCTCCAGATCTCCGGGAAGTCGGTGACGGCGGCCGTGCCGAGCAGGCCCACCGCGAGGCCGCGGTAGAGCGCGAGCGTGCCGATCGTGACCGCGAGCGAGGGGAGCCCGACGACGGTCACCAGGAAGCCGTTGAACGCGCCGCCGACGATGCCGACCGCGAGCGCGGCGAGCGCGGCGATCTCGAACGGGAGGCCGCCCTGCACGAGCGCTCCGGTGACCACGCTGGACAGTCCGACCATGCTGCCGACCGAGAGGTCGATCTCGCCCGTGATCATGATCAGCGTCATCGGCAGCGCGATCAGCAGGATCGGGGCGATGTCGAGCAGCAGGTAGGTGAGGGTGATCGGCTGACCGAAGCCGCGGATGCTCGTGGCGGCCACGACGGCCACGACGATCAGCAGCCCGACGATCGCGGCCTCGCGCGTGAGGAGCAGCCGGCGCCACAGCGGCTTGTCGTAGTCGCGGATGACGCGGGCGCTCGCGGTGGTGGTGGTCGCGGTGGTCATGACTGGTCCCTCGCCTCGATGAGCCGCCGTCTCTGCCGGACCGCGAGCACGCGGTCGAGCACGATGGCGCCGATGATGAGCAGGCCGACGACGGCGCGCTGCCAGAAGTCGGGGATGCCGAGGATCGGCAGGGCACGGTTGATGGTGAGCAGCAGCACGGCTCCGATCGCCGCACCCCAGACCGAGCCGATGCCGCCCGTGATGGCGACGCCGCCGATCACCGCGGCGCCGACCGCGTCGAGCTCCCATCCGGCTCCGGCCTGGGAGTTGATGGTGCCGTAGCGTGCCGCGTAGAACACCCCGGCGAGCCCGGCGAGCGCACCCGACAGGACGAACGCGGTCAGCACGCGGCGCGTGACGCGCAGGCCGTACAGCTCGGCGGCTGCGGGGTCGGAGCCGATCGCGTAGAACTCCCGCCCGCCGCGCGTGTTCTTCAGGTACCAGGCGGCCGCGGCGAGCACGATCACCGCGACGACCGCGAGGATCGGGATGCCCAGGAGCTGTCCGGTGCCCAGCGCCAGGAAGTCGCGGGGGAGGTCGGAGGCGTTGACGCGGTCGCTGCCGGTCCACAGCACGTTGATGCCCCGGTAGGCGTAGAGCGTGCCGAGCGTGATGACCATGGCGGGCACCTTCGCGTAGGCGACGAGGGCGCCGTTGATGAGTCCGAGGAGGGCGCCGAGCACGACGGCGGCGATCACGACGAGCACGATGGGGATGCCGGGCACGTCGATGAAGAGCCGTCCGGTGAGGTAGGCCGTGAGGCCCATGACCGAGCCGACGGAGAGGTCGACGTTGCGGGTGATGAGCACGATGGCCTGACCGACCGCGACGAGCACGAGGATCGAGGGCGTGAGCAGCAGGTCGCGCCAGCCGTCGGCGCTGAACAGGAACTTCGGGTTGTTGAGGGTCGCGGCGGTGATCACGAGCACCAGGGCGAGCAGGATGCCGAACTCGCGCGCCCTGCCGATGCCGGAGATGCGCGTGGTGAGCGCGGAGACGGGGATGGCGGTGGTCACGAGGAGAGCTCCGATGCGTGCGTCGCGGCGAACATGACGTTCTCGGAGGTGGCCTCCGAGCGGGGGATCTCGGCGGTGATGCGGCCCTCGCGCATCACTAGCACCCGGTCGGCCATGCCGAGCACTTCGGGCAGCTCCGACGAGATCATGAGGATGCCCATGCCCTGGCCGGCGAGCTGGGAGAGCAGCCGGTGCACCTCGGACTTGGTGCCGACGTCGATGCCGCGGGTGGGCTCGTCGATCAGCAGCCCCCGGGGCTGCGTCGCGAGCCACTTGGCCAGGACGACCTTCTGCTGGTTGCCGCCGGAGAGGGTGGCGGCGACCGTGTCGAGCGCGTGCGTCTTCACCTCGAGGCGCGAGGCCCACTCACGGGCGGCCCGGTTCTCCATCGCGGTCGTCAGCAGGCCGAGCCGGGCCAGACGCCGGCGGATCGCGAGGGTGATGTTGCCGCCCACGCCGGACTCGATCACGAGGCCCTGCTTGCGACGGTCCTCGGGGACGAGCGCGAGTCCCGCCCGCATGGCGTCGACGGGGCGCCGCGGCGGGATGCGCCGGCCGGTCATGCGGACCGTGCCCTCGCGGTAGCCGTCCACGCCGAACACGGCCCGGGCGACCTCGCTGCGTCCCGCGCCGACGAGCCCGGCGAGTCCGACGATCTCGCCCGCGCGCACGGTGAAGGAGATGTCGTGGAAGAGCCCGGGGCTGGTGAGGCCCTCCACCTCGAGCAGCGGTTCGCCGATCGCGGCCTCCTGCTTGGGGAACAGCTCGGCGACCTCGCGTCCCACCATCTGGCGCACGAGCTCGTCGACCGTGGTGTCGGCCACGGCGGAGGTGGCGATGTACGCGCCGTCACGCATCACGGTGACGGTGTCGCAGAGGGCGAACACCTCGTCGAAGCGGTGCGAGATGAAGATGAGGCCGCGCCCCTCGTCGCGCAGGCTGCGCGCGATCGCGAACAGGCGCTCGACCTCCACGCCGGACAGGGCGGCGGTGGGCTCGTCCATGATGAGCAGTGCCGCGTCGAGGGAGACGGCCTTGGCGATCTCGATCACCTGCTGGTCGGCGATCGAGAGCCCCTCCGCGGGGCGGTCGGGGTCGATGGTGACGCCGAGGCGGGTGAAGAGCCGCTCGACCTCGTGCCGCATGGCCTTCCGGTCGATGCGGCCGAAGCGTCCGAGGGGCTGGCGGCCCATGAAGATGTTCTCGGTCACCGACAGGTCGGGGAAGAGCGTCGGCTCCTGGTAGATGACGGCGACACCGGCTGCCTTGGACTGGGCGGTGGAGGTGAAGTCCACGTCGGCCCCGTTCAGGCGGAACGTTCCGGCGTCGCGCTGGTAGAGGCCGGCGACGATCTTCACGAGCGTGGACTTCCCGGCACCGTTCTCGCCGACGAGCGCGTGGATGGAGCCGGGGTCGACCGTGATCGTGCCGGAGCGCAGGGCGATCACCGAGCCGAAGGCCTTCTGGACGCCGGCGAGCTCGAGCACGGGCGCCGTCGCGGGTGAGGACATCATTTCTCTCTCCATTGAGGGAATGAATCGTTTCAAACCCTGTCGGAGATGAGATTAGGCGATGTGTTGACTGCTGTCAAGACGGCATGAGAGTGTGAGTCCCGAGCGGAATGTGAGTCGTTTCACACGCCGGAGGACGGGAGGTCGCGGATGGCGGTCAGCGTGCGCGAGGTCGCGGAGGACGCGGGTGTCTCGGTCGGCACGGTGTCGAACGTCCTCAACCGGCCGGAGAAGGTGGCCGCCGAGACGGTGGGCAGGGTCCAGGCGTCGATCGATCGGCTCGGCTTCGTGCGCAACGACGCGGCCAGGCAGCTCCGTGCCGGACGCAGCCGCACCATCGGACTGGTCGTGCTCGACATCCGCAACCCCTTCTTCGCTGAGGTGATCCGCGGCGCCGAGGAGCGCGCCGATCAGCACGGGCTCTCGGTGCTGGTGGCCAACAGCGACGAGAAGCAGGAGCGCGAGGCCATGCACCTCGACCTGTTCGAGGAGCAGCGGGTGACGGGCGTGCTGGTGACGCCCGTGGCCGAGTCGCTGCCGCGCCTGGCACGCATGCACGAGCGCGGCACGCACGCGGTGCTCGTCGACCGGGAGTCGCAGGACGAGCGCTTCGCCTCGGTCGCCGTCGACGACGTGGAGGGCGGCCGCATCGCCATGGAGCATCTGCTCGCGGTCGGCCGTCGGCGGATCGCCTTCGTCGGGGGGCCCGTGTCGCTGCGGCAGGTGTCCGACCGGCTCAGCGGGGCACAGGCCGCGGCCGCCGACGCCGGGGTCGCCCTGGAGTTCCTCGCGACCGCCGCTCTCACGGTCGAGGAGGGGAGGCAGGCGGGGTCGCGGATCCTCGGCCGCGCCCCGGCGGATCGTCCGGATGCCGTGTTCGCGGCGAACGACCTCGTCGCGCTCGGCCTGCTGCAGAGCCTCGTGATGACCGGAGACGCCCGGGTGCCCGACGACATCGCGATCATCGGCTACGACGACATCGACTTCGCCGCGGCCGCCGTGATCCCGCTCAGCTCGGTGCGTCAGCCCGCTGCCCTGATCGGCTCCACCGCGGTCGATCTGCTGCTGCAGGGTCAGGGGGAGCGGGCGCCGGAGCCCGAGCACGTGCTCTTCCGCCCCGAGCTGGTGGCGCGGCGCTCCACGACCGGCGCGTGACCCCGGGCGATGCCGTCAGGCTGAGGCCGACGAACGGTGCTGGGCGCTCGCGCCGCGCATGATGCGGGCGACCGCCGTGATCAGGAACAGCTGCCCCGTGATGCCCTCGGCCACCGCGACGGCCTGCATGCCGGCGCCCCGGGGGATGAGGTTGCCGTAGCCGGTCGTGGTGAGGGCGGTGAAGGAGAAGAACAGCTGATCGCCGAGCGAGTCGGTCTCCGCTCCGATGAAGAGCGGTTGCGACAGGAACTGCGAGGCGAGGTTGTACGCGAAGGCGAAGAACATCCCCACCAGGATGTACGCCGTCACCGCGGCGAGCAGCGCCTCGATGTCGAGCCCGCGTCGCGTGACCTGATGCGCGATGATCGCCCACGGTGCGACGAGCAGTGCCACCATCGAGGCCGCGGACAGCCCGACGGCGAGGGCGGGACTGCCGGTGCCGAAGAAGGTCGCCAGCAGGGCCGCCGCGCCCGCGGTGGACAGCACGACCCACGTCACCCGCTGCACGAGCGCACGGGCGCCCGTCACGCGGAACACGATCGCGACCGTCGCGAGCATGACCAGGAACGCCCACGGACTCGGGTCGGCGCTCGGCTGCGCGGCGCACAGGCCGTACGAGACGCCCAAGAGCAGCAGCACGATCGCGTAGCCGACCGCCCGGTAGCTCCAGGCGCTGTCCTCGGTGCCCAGGGAAGCGCCGACGTGCGGGTGCGGATTCATGGCGATCCTCTCCGTCGCGGTGGTGTGACTCCCGCGCGCGGCCAGTATCCCAGCCGGTCGCGCGCGGGTCGGGAGGCGCGGCCGTGCCCGCGGTTCGTCAGGGCACGTCGAACCCGTTACACTGGTCGAGTGCATCCGCGCTCTCGGGCCGGATGCCTGGAGACGTCGCATAGTCCGGCCTAGTGCACCACCCTGCTAAGGTGGAGTCCCCTTACGGGGACCAGGGGTTCAAATCCCCTCGTCTCCGCC
>NZ_SSDQ01000034.1:0-48002 GCF_004794315.1 Microbacterium sp. PF5
CCGCCGCGGCCGGAAGGCGCAGCAGCACCGGGTCGACCGCAGCGGGACCGGAACCGGCGGCACGCGCGGCCGCCGTCGCGCCGGCAACGCCCGCGGAGCCCGCAGCACCAGACCGCGCCGTGCGAGTACGCGCGTGCACCCTGCTCATCCCTTCAGCCCCGTCGATGCGACGCTCTCCACGATCTGCCGCTGGAACGCCAGGAACACCACGAGCAGCGGCACCACGACCATGGTGATGGCGGCGAACACGATCACCGCGGGTGCGGCGCCGAAGCCGTTCTGCAGCGTGACGAGCCCGAGGGGCAGGGTCATGTTCTCCGGGCTGGACAGGAAGATGAGCGGCCCGAAGTACCCGTTCCACGAGGCCTCGAACCCGAGGATCGCGAGGGCCGCGACCGCGGGGGCCGAGAGCGGGATGAGCATCCGGAACAGGATCCACAGGTGTCCGGCACCGTCGAGCCGCGCGGCCTCGTCGAGCTCGCGCGGGATCGTCTTGAAGTACTGCGACAGGAAGAAGATCTGGAACACGTTGATCAGCGCGGGCAGCCACAGCGACGCGAGGGTGTCGACGAGTCCGAGCTGTCGCATCATGATGAAGATCGGGATGATGACGAGCTGTCCCGGCACCATGAGCGCCGACAGCATCACGACCAGCAGCACGCGGCTGCCGCGGAAGTCGATGCGCGCGAACGCGTAGGCGGCGAGCACCGAGAAGAACAGCGCTCCGACGGTGGAGATGAGCGCCAGCGCGAGCGAGTTGCCGAACTGCTGGAAGAACGGCATGTACTCGAACACGTCGGCGAAGTTCTGCGTGGTGAACGGGATCGGCAGCCAGCGCGGCGGGTCGGCGAACGCGAACTCCGGCTCGGTGAAGCTCTGCACGATCAGCCAGAACAGCGGCGACAGCATCAGGATGCCGAACACGACGAGCACCACGTCGACGATCACGCCGCCGACGGTGGGGCGGTGACGGCGGCGGCGGCGCTGTCGTTCGACGCGGGTGAGCACGTCGGTCCGCGGCTCCACGGTGGGGGGAAGAACGGTCATGATTCGTGCACCCACTTCCGTCGGCCGAGGAACTGCAGCACGGTGACGCCCATGATGATGACGAACACGAGCAGGGCGACCGCGGCGGCGTACCCCATGTCGAAGGCCTGGAAGCCCTTCTCGTAGAGGTACATGATGATCGTCGTGGTGGAGTTCTGCGGTCCGCCCTTGGTGATGATCTGGATCGGGTCGAAGATCTGGAACGCACCGATGAAGGTGATGATCGTGGCGAAGAACATGGTGGGCGACATGAGCGGCAGCGTCACGTTCCAGAAGATCTGCCACGAGGTCGCGCCGTCGGTGCGGGCGGCCTCGACGAGCTCGGTGGGCACGGTCTGGAGTCCGGCGAGCATGATGATGAACGTGAAGCCGACCGTGTGCCACAGGTCGATGAAGATGATCGCGGGCATGGCCCAGGCGGGGTCGGCGAAGAAGTTGGGCAGCTCGATGCCGAACGTCGCCGCGTACTGCGCCACGTAGCCGAACGTCGGGTCGAGCACGTACTTCCACAGCAGGGCGACCGCGGCCCAGGAGATCAGGAACGGGAAGAAGATCGCGACGCGGGCGAAGTAGCCGAGCACGCGGCTCGCGACCCGGTTGACCGCGAGGGCGAGCAGCAGCCCGAACACCAGGTGGGTGACGATCGAGGCGAACGCGAACACGAACGTGTTCAGCAGCACCTGCGGCAGGATCGGGTCGGAGAACAGGCGCACGAAGTTGTCGGCGCCGACGAACTCCGGGGTGGTCAGCATGTCCCACTTCAGGAACGCCAGGGCGATCGCGAACACGAACGGCCCGGCGACGAAGACGAGGAACAGCAGCAGCGCGGGACTGACGAACATCCAGCCCGCGGTCGCGGTGCGACGCCGCAGGAGCTCTGCTCCCGGGCGCCGCACCGTGGGGGCGGCGGCGATGCTACTCACCGACCAGCTGCTCCAGCTCCGCCTGCGCCGCGTCGAGGGTCTTCTGCGCCTCGCCCTGACCGGCGATGATCGTGCCCCACGCCTCCTCGATGACCTTCTGCGCCTCGGCGCCCTGGTCGATCGAGGGGATCGGGGTGGCGAAGTCCATCGCCTCGCTCAGCCGGATGGTGCCCTCGGGGGCGTTGTCGGTGAAGGCGGGCGAGTTCGCGACCGACTCCCGCGCCGGCACGATGGTGCCGCCGATCTCGGCGAAGTAGCTGCCGGCCTCCTCCGACATGAGGAACTTGATGAAGGTCCACGCGGCCTGCTTGTTGTCGCTGTTCTTGGCGATGTTCCAGGCGTCCCAGCCGACCGGCGAGCCGTTGCCGGTCTTGGTGGGCCAGTTCACGACCACGGTCTTGTCGACCATGTCGAGCTCGCGCACACCGAGCACGGGCCAGCGTCCTCCGCTGAGGATCGCGAGCTTGCCCTGCTTGAACGCGGTGTTGCCGTCGAACTGGCCGCCGGGCTTGGGGGCCAGGCCCATCTCGACGAGGCTGCGGGCGAACTCGGCCGACTCGACCGCCTCCGGGGAGTTGTAGGTGGGCTCGCTCCAGTCGGCGTTGAACGTGCTGCCGCCGTTGGTGGTGAGCCACGGCATCACGTCGACGAAGTAGCCGGAGCCGGCGCCGACGAGGTAGGCGCCGGTCTTCTCCTTGATCTGCTTCCCGGCCGCGACGAACTCGTCCCACGTCCAGTTGCCGTCTTCGGGGATGGCGACTCCGGCCTTCTCGAACACGTCTTTGTTGAGGTACATGGCCATGGTGTTGAACCCGCCGGGGATGAAGACGGTCTCGCCGTCGGGGCCCGCCGCGAACTCCTCGTTGAACTTTTGCAGGTTGGGGCTGATGTCGTCCCAGTAGTCGTCGACGACGTCTTGGTCCTGCTCGATGTAGGGCGCGAGGTCGGCGAGGATGCCCTTCGAGGCGAACAGCCGCTGCCCCTCGGTGGCGACCTGGATGATGTCGATCTTCTGTCCGCCGGCGAGACGCGTCGCGACCGTGGTGGAGAACGTGGCCCAATTGCCGCTGGGGATGCCGACGGCCTTGAGCTTGATGTCGGGGTACTGCTTGTTGAACTCGGCGAACAGCGCGTTGAACGCCTTCTGCTGGTCGGCGTCTCCCATGTAGACGAAGTTGAGCTCGCCGCTGTCGGGCTCCCCCTCGGCTCCGGCGCCTCCGCCCCCGCCGCCGCCCCCGGAGCATCCGCTGAGGGCGATGCCCGCCACCACCACGGATGCTGCGACCTTCCACATGCGACTGCGTGTCTTGCGCATTGGTCCTCCTCAGGACGTCACTCGTCTTCGAGTCATGCTGTGTCCCGGCTGCCGCCGGGTGGGGGTGCCGACCAGCTCGCGTCGATCCACTCTGATCGGGTATGCGCCAGGTTAGGCGAAATCGATTTCATGCGCAATAGTCGGCGACGGGCTGCTCATCCGTCGGCGCGGTCGAGGTCGGCGGCGAACCAGAACACGTTGTACGGATCCCAGAGCGAGAGCGTGAAGTAGATGCGCCGACCGTCGTCCGAGACGTACCGCGGGTCGAGGTAGGGGCCGTAGAGCCCCGGGTAGTCGTCGCCGGGCACGAGCTCGATCGGCTCGCCCCAGGGGCCCCACGGGGTGATGCCCTCGCGGATGTAGGCGTTGCCTGCGTCGGAGTAGGTCATGATCCAGCGCTCCAGGTACGTCGACCACATCACCGACAGCTCGCCGATCGTGCCCTCGACCACGACCTGCGCGTCGTCCAGGTCGTCCGACCACACCGGTTCGTCGCCGTCGAGGCCCGCGAAGTAGGAGTAGGAGCCCTGGTCCTCCACAGCCTCCTCGGTGGCCGGCACCCGCATCAGCCGCACCTCCCCGAACCGCCCGGAGGGGATCGCCCACAGGTAGATCCAGTCCTCGCCGTCGGCGGTGACGGGGGCTGTCGCGAACTGCACGAAGCCGGAGTCCCCTGGCCACTCGATGCCCTCGACGGGAGCCCAGGTCTGCCCGTCATCCCGCGAGACGACGAGGGCGGAGCGGTTGGCATCCCACGCGCCGGGGTCGCCCCAGTAGCTCACCGACATGTAGGAGACGTAGATCGTGTCGCCGATCGCGAAGCCCGCGGTGGGGATCTTGGTGACCTCGCCGGAGCCGTTGTTGAGGTCGTGGTCGCCCTCGATCAGCGGGGCCGCGAGCCCGATCCCGTCGGCCACCCAGCCGTCGAAGAAGATGCCGTCGGTCGGGTCGTCGTCGGTCGTCCAGGCGGCCACGTTGGAGCGCCACTGCCCGCCCTGACCGCCGGTCGTGCCCGGTGCGCGCTCGCCGAACGTGTCACCGAAGAAGAACCAGGTGCGGTCGGCCACGGTGGTCATCGAGCCGAGATCGGTGCCGGCGACGCCGACCGCTTCGGTGTCGTTGATGCCCGCCGGTCCGGTCAGCTGCGCGACCTCGGTGAGCCCGGAGATCCCGGTCAGCACGAACGGCTTGTCGGGGTCGGGGTCGAGCTCCACGGGCGCCCCTCCCCCGGCGCACGCGGCGAGGCTCACCGCCAGGGCGGTGGCGGCGAGCAGGGCGGTCGAGCGACGGGCACGGGTGCGGGACATGCGGCTCCTCGGCGAGCGACAGGGGTATGGAGGCCGACGATACCGAAATCGATTTCAGTGCACCAGAGCTTCTGTTCGGGGGCGGATCGCATGGAGCATGGTGGACGGCTTCGCGGTCGTCGGAGGCTCCGTCAGCCCCGGAAGGGACATGACATAATCTCCTCGTCCGGGTTCGCCGATCCTGGATCCGAGCTTTGCCTCAGTCCGAACCTGGCCGCCGACGACGACGTGGCGGCGTCCTCACCCGAAGGGCTATGCATTCGATGATCAGACACGGGCAGGCGGTCGCGGCCTTCTCAGCGCACGTGGCACCGCACTCACGTCCCGTCACACCGATCGCTTCCGCGTGATCACGCTCGGTGAGCTGCTTTCCGCGGAGACTGCAGGGGCCGCCAAGCACGAGAGCCCGCACGTTCGCGATGAGGATGCGTTTCTCGAAGCCCAGGTGAACGCCGTGCTCTTCGACGCCATCACGTCGACACTGGGAATCCTGTGGGATCTTCGGACCGCTCTGCACCTCGACGAAACGAACACGGGGCTTCTCGTTGTAAGAGGCGTGGAGCTGCTGGAGTGGTCCGGCGGAACCGACCAGCAGAGGATGTCGTGGAAGGTGGGCGGCTCCACGGTTCAGTCACTCGGCGCGGGCCTGGAAGTTCATCTCGCACTGACTCCGGGCGCAGATCTCCGGGTCCGTGGGAGGAGCGCTGTCTTCCATTCGCTCGACGTGGTGGCGCTCGGAGAGATTCCCGACTTCGGCTCGCATACGGATCAGGAGGTGCGCAGCATGTCCCCACGGTGGGACTCCGCCGCCCGCGTCGTCCGTACGACACCGTTGGCGCTGGGACCCGGCAGGGCTCCCCGTTGAGTGAAAGGTACGCAATGCCGGAAGGGGAACTGAAGCTCTACCTGAGCTCGAGCGAAGCACTGGTTCTTTACGATTGGTTGGCGTCGACCCATGAGAGAGGCCTACCCGGCCTCGATGATGCCAGCGCTACCGTGCTGTGGGATCTTGAATCTCAATTGGAGCCACTCCTGGTCGATAGCAAGGGGGCCTGATGTCTGCGGATAACTACTTCTCGCTCGGATTGGGGGTCGTCCTCCTTGTTTTCGGCCCGCTCGTGGTGCGCCACCGTCAAAGGCTCTTCGATATCACCGCGGACGCCAATCGCGCCCTCGGTGGCGCCCCGGGCCGCGAGGTCGCCAAACGTGGCAGCGCCGCGTGGGTGGGCGCGTGCGGCATCGCGATGATCGCATTCGGGGTCATCGCACTCCTCGCGGGCGTGTTCGTGCGGGGGTGAGGGAATGCACACGTTCGCGGTGGCGTGTATCGCCAGTGGCATCGCCATCCTCCTGGCGGGATCCACCATGCTCCTGGCACGAAAGCGCCTGCTGAGGTTCGTACGCGCACGCTACGCCGTTGTTCTGAGCGAGGACCAGCTCTCCCCGCGGGAGGTCTCCCGGAGAATGCCCCGAATGCGCGCCATCATCGTCATCGCGACCGGGTTCCTGCTCTTCGGTGGCGCCCTATTGACCCTGGGGTTGTTTCGAGTGCTGGCATGACCGCAGAGATTGATTGGAGTGCCATGAGCGAGGACCTCCTCAGCATCGATCTGGATGGCGATGACATCTCACGCCGGTCGCGGATGACGCTGCCCGAGTTGGATCTCGGCTTGCGGAAGGGGTGGGTCCGCCCTTCCGAGGGGATACGGCTCGTGGATCAGGCGATTCGCGAGGATCAGCGTATGCGACCCGAGGTTTTCGAGTTGACAGCGGCCGACGAGTGGAACTTCGCGGAGAAGGTGAGCCGACTCGTCCCCACGCCCACGGAGGAAAGCGACCGAAGTGCCCTGGGTATCTGGACCTACCTTTTCATGGCGTGGCTCTACGACAATCGAGACAGATTCGCCGACGTGCTCGGCATCGTCGAACTTCTGGCCGCAGATCTGGAGTTTCCGCCCGAGATCTCCGGAATGGTGAGGTGGATGCCGCCACCGGAAGGAGAGGAAGTGGGGATCGATGCTCTGATGCGCCACTGGGAACGGTATGTGGCGTCACGCCGCGAGGTGTATTCCGCACCGGAGCGGATGTTGGATGCTCCCCGTCGGACCTTTCCCGCATGAGCGGATTTATGCCACAGTGTCGGAAGAAACGCCACCATCGACAGGAGCGGTGAGAATGCCCGACATCAGTGTCGATACCGTCGTTCCGAATCTGCTGGTCGGGGTGCTGGTGATCGTGTTGGGCATTGTGGTGATTCGTCACCGCGCCCGTCTCAACGGGTTCATGTTCTCCGCGCAGAAGTCGATGCTCGGCGAGCGGTATGCGCGGGCGTCGGCAGGTCGGCAGACGCCGTGGATGATGGGCACGGTCGGGGTCGGCATCATCTGTATCGGACTGGCGATGACGGCAGCCGGGGTCGCCGGCGCGATCCAGAACATCGTCCTGTGACACGTCGACGGATGCACGGAGTACAGGCGTTCGGCGAGCGCGGCTTCCTGTCTTTCCTTCGCGACAACGCGCGCCCTTCCGGTGACGTCGATCGTGAGCTTCTCCGGGCACTGATTCCGGACGTCAGTATCGATCACCTTCCCGAACGGATCGACCCCAACGCGGATGGTCTCTTTCACCTGGCAGCGATCGTCTGGGATGTCGATGAACGTCTGGCGCTGTCGATGTTCCGTGAGGCCGCGAGCGCCGGGTCGTGGGATGCCCTCGCTGCTCTCGGCGAGGGCGAGAACTGGCTGGGTGATCACGACCAGGCGGTGGTGCACCTTCGAGCCGCACTCGATCTTCGCCCGGACGGTCACGCACGGCTGGAGGGCCTACTCGGGGAGAGCCTGGTCCTCACTACGGAACCCGGCGATCCACGAGAGATCGAGCGCCTCCTCGCGGCGGGCCTCCAGGAGTCTCCGGAGTTCGCGCTTCCGTTGGCGCGGCTCCTGCTGAGTGAGGGGCTGGTCGAGGAGGGGCGGGCATGGACGGAATGGGCCGGCGAGACCGAGGTATACGGAGCGGCGCTCCTCCTCGGCAACCTCCTGAGCGAAACGCCGGACAGCACCGACGCGGCCGAAGCGGCGTACTGGCGCGGGATCGCCACCGGTGACGCGCACAGCGGCCCACAATCTCGCGGTGCTGTTGCAGCAGCGGGGCAACGAGGAACGCTCCAGAGAACTCCATCGACTCGCCCGTTCGATGGGCGACCGTCGCCCTTGGACTGACGGGCGGGCCGTCATGATGATCGCGTCGTTCTCGTCCGCGCCCGCGGAGGCGGCTGATGCACAGAGCGCATCGACCGGAGCACGGATCGGGGCACTTCTGTGGGGAGCAACGGCGACCGGACTGTTCGTGCTGCTGGGGCACGAGAGCAGCATGTGGTGGATCGGGCTTCCCGTCTACGCATTCGTCGCCGCCGCGCTCGTGCGTTCCGCCTGGCTCGGCGTCTGGGTCTCGCCTGGAGCGGTGAAGGTGGTCTCCTGGTTCCGTACGCAGCGCTTCAGGGCCGGCGAGGTGTCGGCTGTGGAGCTGGTCCCCTACTTCGGCATGGGCGGTGCCTCCGTCGGATGGCTGCCTGTCGTCGGGTCCGTCCGGATGATCGAGGTCGAGTTGACGAGCGGTCGGCGCGTCTGGCTGCCCTCAACCATCGGCAGGGCGGAACGGCGTCCTCCGGCTCGCGAGGACGATGCGCGCGGCGCTGGGCCTCAGCATCCATTGACCTCAGCGGTGAGCCGGCAGACGAACACCCTGGCGCGGGAAGGAATGCGTGCTTCTCCCTCCCGGAAGCCCGCAGGCCGTTGCCACTGGTTGACCGACCTCACGGTCGGGAATGATGGGGTCGTGGAGACAATCACCCTCGACGACGTCGACGAGCCCGTCCTCGACCTTCATACGGCGCGCGTCAACGCCGGCGTCTTCGAGGTGGCGGGCTGCGCGGATCTTCAGGGCGGACGGCTTCTCTACGAAGCGAGGCAGGCCGACGGCCGCAGATTCCCCTGGTTTCAGGCGGCCCGCTGGGAGCGCGTTCCCTTCACCGTGTCGATCACCGGCGCCAGTCACTTCCACGTCCACGATCCGGAGGGACTCGGCACGATCGTGCTGGACCGCGTGACGCAGCATCCGGGCTCCGTCATCCTGCGCGGTGTGATTCCGGGCGAGATTCACATCGCGAGGACGGAATCCTCGGCGCCGGTGCTCACCATCGATCGAATGATCAGGCCGGACGAATGTCCACGCTCCTGACGGTCGCCTTCCTGACAATGGGTGCGCTTCTGGTGGCCTCCGCTACCGTCGTCGCAGTTCATCGCGAACGCGTGGGGCGGAATGTGAAAGCCGCGGGGATGGCGGGGCGGCTCGCGCTGCCTGCATCCACGGTCGGTCTGGGCGTGAGCCTGATCCAGTTCCTCGTGGCGATCGGCTGCTTCCTTCTCGCCGTCTCTCTGCCTCGACGGCTGGGCGATGGCCGAGGAGAGGCATCACTCGTGCATCTCGTGGAGATAGGGCCGCCGTGGGGTGAGGTATTGACCGCCGGCGTGGTCGCCGTCGGTCTCGCCACCTGCATCACTGGTGCACTCCTGTTGAGCCGATGCTGGTCGCACCGTGCGACGTGGCACACCGATCGCGGCCTGTCAGGGCTGCCACGTCGCGACCGCCGCCTGCTCTACGGCGGGAGTGGCCTTCTCCTGATCGGAACGGTGGCCTTCGTGGGCGGCGTGCTCTTTCTCTTCTCGGCCATCGCATGACCGACTGCCTCGCCGTCGTGAAAGGAAGGGAACCATGCTGACCCTCGACTACCGGATACATCGGGACGCGAGCGCAGACGACGTGGCGTGGGATCGGATCGACGACGTGTCGCTGGGCTACTGGCGTTTCCTCGGTGACATCGTGCTCACGACGGACGACGCAGACCACAGCATGCGGTGGGGCTGGTTGCCGATACTCGGCTTCGCGCTCCAGATGACGAACGCGGCCCACGTGATCCAGCGCGGTGAACCGCACACGCTGGAGATCCTCGGATCGGAGCGGTGCCTCCACTTCGCCCCGCGAGGAAACCGGATCGAGATCGTCACCGACGACAGCGAACGGCCGGCCTTCGTCTCGGCACAGGAACTGGTCGAGGCATCGGATCAGATGCTCTCTCGACTACGCGCGGAAGTGGAGGGACGGCACCCGGGCCTCCTCACCAACCGCCGCTACCGCGACCTGCTCTCGTTCGACCCGGAGTATCCGACGCGAGCGACAGAGGCGAACCACCGCGCCGCCGGCGGACAGGACTCCTCGTCGTGATGCCGCTCGATCCTGTCGCGCGAGTGCGGCCGGGCTGGCTCGGTGAGCGAGAGTACGAGGCGCCCACGGGCCGGGCGGGGCGGGCAGGTCGACTCGCGGTCGCCAGCGTGTTCACGCTGGCTCTCCCCGCTCTCGCTCTGGTCGGGCCGATGCCGCTGCACGCACCCCTCCCGTGACCGTGCTGCTGCTCGGGAGCATGGTGCTGACCGTGTGGCTGTGGGTGCGACTGCCTTTCACCGGGGTGATTCCGACGGAGCGGTCCGTCGTTGTTCGGTCCTGGTTCTCACGACGAGAGTACGACCGGGCGAGCATTCTTCGGTTTCGTCACGTCGAGTACAGCGGACTGTTCTTCTACCTGGCGTGGCCGAGCGACACCGGGTGGTTGGCGAGCGGCATGGTCGAGGTAGAGCTTCGCAACGGAACCCGAATACCGTTGCGCGCGACCGTCTGCGGGATCGCTGATGCCCGGCGAATCGCGGAGGCCCTCAATCGATGGGGGGGGGAGCGGGTGTCGGCGACGGCCGCGGCCCCCGCCGCCGCCGGGATTATGGCGCGCGTGGAGAGTCACCCTCGACGAGGTCTCAGTCCTGGCCCTGGGCAGGGACGATGACGTCGACCGGTGGAGCGAGAACGCGGCAGATGGATGGTGACACGGTGGCGGAAAAGCACTCCATCGGCTCGTGGGTGATCGCGTTCTTCCGAGAGGGAGTCCAGACCGGGCTCTTCTTCTGGTACATCGTCGGGTCCCTTCTCGCCGTGTTCGTCGTTCCGGGGGATCGTGCCTCCGCGTTGATCGCTGTCTTCGTCGTCGGGCTGCTGATGGCTATCGTCGTTGTCAGCCGTCTCCGTCGACGGTTGAGGACGAAGAACGAGGATGCGGGAGATCGGTAAGAATCCATGCGCACGCTCGGGTGGTTCCTCTTCCTCACGATTCGCGGGGTTCTGCTGTGGATCCTCGTCCCCTTCGCATCCCTCTCGTGGCTGTGCGTCCACTCGTGGCTTCAGAGAGCCACACTTCGGCAATCGATCTGCTGGTACGAGACGAACGTCAATCTCGTCATCGCTCGAGGACTCCTTCGCCCCTTCCTCGGTTCCGACGTCCGCAGCGGGAGATTCGCTCCCCTTTCGCAGATGGCCACGCTTCCTCCGCACAAGATCCATTTGCTACTCACGGCAACATAGGTGAAAGGACTCACCGTCGAATGATCCTCGGCGTTGTTATCGGGCTCGTGATCGTGACGGTCGGAGTCGCACTTCTTCTCGCCAGGCACGCGTTCTTGCGGTTCGCCCTGCGGTGGTTCCGACGGTTCTACGGTCAGCCCGTGGCCGACACGTTCGAGCATCGCGGAGAGAAGGGGATCATCGTTGGCGGCGCCGGATTCATCGTGTTCGGGATCGTGCAGATCGTCGTCACCGTTGTCGGGCACTCCTAGCGATCACCATCACAACCGTGGGTGGGGGCGAAGCCGCCCCCACCCACGCCCCTCCGGGGTCTCAGCCGGCCGTGGCGTTCTCGTAGGCGCGCATCGCGGCGTCCTGCGCATCCTTCAACGCGTCCTCGGGAGACTTGTCGCCGAGCAGCGCCGCGGTGATGGCGTTGTTCAGCTCGTTCTGGATCTCCTGCCCCGCGGGCGACGAGCCGAACGACTTCCCGTAGTCGACCACGTCGTAGAACGTGGAGATCACCTGGTCGAAGCCGGCGTTGCCGCTCTCGGTCACGAACTTCTCGCGGATGGCCTGGTCGGCCGAGGGCGAGCCGGTGAACAGCCCGGTGTTGATGCCACCCTCCTCCTCGATGGTCTTCGCCCGCGCGTCGCCCGCCGCCATCCACGCGTCGTCCGAGGTGAGGTTCACCATCCACGCGCACGCTGCCGCGGGATTCTTCGCCCCGACGGGGATCACGAACGCCGTGCCGGACGCGACCGAGAACGGCTCCCCGTCGCTGTTGAGGAACGGCACCGCCTCCAACTGGATCTGGTCGGCGTAGGGGCTGAGCACGTTGGGGTACCACTGGGCGTTCACCTGCGAGCCGACCTGCTGCGCCACGAACTGGTTCTGGTCGCCGAACGCGTCGAACGAGTCGGTGAAGCTCTTCACCGCCGCGAAGCCGCCCTGCGCGTCGGTGATCTGCTTGAGCATCTCGATGCCCGCGACGTTGCTCGGGTCGTCCAGGGTGGGAGCGCCGTCGGCGTCGTTGAGCTGACCGCCCATGCCGAGGATCCACAGCCCCGCCTGTCCGGTGGCGACCGGGTCGAAGCCGAGCCGCGACGGCACGCCGCCCGACTCCTGGTACATCTTCGCGATCGCGCCGAGCAGCACGTCGGGCTGCGAGGTGTCGATCTCCTCCGCGGTCACCCCGGCCTCGTCGAGCACGGCCTTGTTCAGCAGGATCGCCGGCGGCTGGTAGAACTGCGGCACGGCCCACACCGCATCCTCGTAGGTCACGTCGTCCACCACGAACGGGTACCAGTGGTCGCGCGGCGTCACGTCCTGCGCGGCGAAGCACTCGTCGAGCGGCATGATGAGGTCTTGCGCGGCGTAGGTCGTGACGTAGCGGCGGTCCATCTGCACCACGTCGGGCACGTCACCGCTCGCGATGCGGGTGGTGAACTTCTGCGCGTCGAAGGCCGTCGCGTCGAGGTCGACCTTCACGTCGCTCAACTGCTCTGCCGCATAGTCCATGCGCGAGGTGCCGACGTCGTCGGCGTTCTCGAACCCCCACGCCTTCAGCGTGCCGCTCGGCTCCGCACCGAAGTCGGCGTCGGCGGCCTGGTCTCCCCCTCCTCCCCCGCCGCAGCCGGCGAGGACGAGGACGGATGCGGCGGTGACCGCGGTGATTCCCCACATGCGTGTGCGCATGACTGCTCCTTTCGATCGGTGGTGCGTTGTCAGCCCTTGCGCCCCTGGGTGGCGACGCCCTCGATGAAGGAGCGCTGCCCGAAGGCGAAGAGGATGAGCATGGGCAGCGTCACCAGCAGCGACGCGACCATGACGTACTGGTAGTCGCCGTGGCCTCCCGCCGTGGGGCTGTACTTGGTCATGGCGTAGGCGATGCCGAGCGGGGCGGTGAACTGGTCGACCGACCCGGCGTTGAGGTAGATGAGCGCGGCCTGCAGGTTGTTCCAGCTGGCCTGGAACTCGAACAGGAACACGATCACGAACGACGGGATCGACAGCGGCATCGCGATCCGCCAGAACAGCCCCCACGCGCTCGCCCCGTCGAGCCGCGCCGCCTCGAACAGCTCCCGCGGCAGCCCGAGGAAGAACTGCCGTTGCAGGAAGATGTAGAACGCCGACCCGAACAGGTTCATACCCCACAGCGGCACCCAGGTGCCCAGCAGCCCGGTCTCCTTCCAGATCAGGTAGATCGGGATCATGGTCACCGCGCCGGGCAGCATCATGGTCGCGAGCACGAGGCCGAACAGCAGGCCGCGGCCGGGGAAGCGGAAGTACGCGAAGCCGAACGCCACGATCGAGCTGGAGATCGCCACGGTCCCCGCGGCCAGCAGGGCGATGGCGATGCTGTTGCCCATCCAGCTCAGCAGCGGCAGCTGGTTCCACACCTCGACGTAGTTCTCCGGCACGAACGTCTTCGGGATGAGGGCGTTGTCGAACACCTCGCCGCGCGGCTTGAGGCTCGCCGCGATCAGCCACACGAACGGGTAGAGGAACAGCAGACCGAACAGCACGAGGATCACGTTCAGCACGATGCGGCCGGCGAGGCTCTTCGGCTGGTGGAGCCGGCGGCGCCAGCGCCCGCGCGTGGGGACCGTGGTGGTGAACGTGCCGGGGCTCTTCTCCCGCTCGACCTCGACGGGTTCCGGGCGCAGTGTCTGCGACATCAGCGGTCTCCCTCGTAGTAGACGAAGCGGTTGCCGACCTTCACCTGGATCAGGGTGATCAGCATGATGATCACGAACAGCAGCCACGCCATCGCCGCCGCGAATCCGAAGTTGAACTGCCGGAACGCCTGCTGGAACAGGTAGATGGCGTAGAACAGCGACGCCTCCGGCGAGGAGTTGCTCTGGTCGCGCCAGAACAGCAGGTACGCCTGGTCGAAGATCTGGAACGCGGCGATCGACAGCACGATCACGTTGAAGAACATCGCCCCGGAGATCATCGGCAGGGTGATCGAGAAGAACTTGCGGACGGGCCCCGCGCCGTCGAGCGACGCCACCTCATACAGCTCGACGGGCACGTTCTTCAGCGCCGCGAGGAAGATCACCATCGTCCCCGCGACCGTCCACAGCGTCATCATCACGATGCTCGGCTTCACCCACGCCGGGTCGACCAGCCACTGCGGCCCCTCGATGCCGAACAGCCGGAGGAACTGGTTCACCGCGCCGGAGTTGCCGTTGAGCAGCAGGAAGAACACCGCCGCCGTCGCGACCGCCGGGGTCATCTTCGGCAGGTAGTACAGCACCCGGAAGAACCCGGCGCCCCGGCCGACACGGTTGAGCAGCATCGCCAGCACCAGCGCGAACACGATCTCCAGCGGCACGGCCATCACCACGTAGAAGAGGGTGTTCGCGAGCGAGACCCCCACCCGCGGGTCGTCGAACAGGTTGGCGTAGTTGTCGATGCCGATCGGGCGGGCGGTGTTCGTGGCCAGGTTGTAGCTGCTGAACGAGATGTAGAGGCTGTAGATCATCGCGCCGGCCGTGAACACCAGGAACCCGATGATCCAGGGCGAGATGAACAGGTACCCCGCGAGGGCCTCGCGGCGGTTGTAGCGATCGCGCGTGCGTGGCGTCCGTGCCATCCACCCGCTCCTTCCCTGCGATGATCCGGCGTACGGGGGCACGCCGGAGAGACCGTGGTGCCCGGGCTGCCGGGCACGCGCGATGCCGGATCGGGGCCGCCCGTGCTGCGCGACGGGGGGAGGCGCAGTCGGCGGTCCGAGCCTTGAATCGGACAGTAGGACCGGAGAAGCGTTTCGCCACGGGGCTTGCGCAGAACCGTTTCCTGTGGTTCACCTGGACGCGCCTTCGACGGCCGCACCACGCCGCCGATATTCCGCCTAGGATGACCGGAAGTGACCGTAGGAGGGGCGGGCGATGTTCGACGAGCGACGGCGCCAGGCAGCGCTCGAGGAACTGGGGATCCTTGACACACCACCGGACGAGCGAGTGGACCGGGTGGCGCGACTGGCGAAAGAAATGTTCGGGGTACCGATGGTCAGCGTCTCGCTGATCGACCGGGACAGGCAATGGCGCAAGGCGCAGATCGGCCTCGGGGGGAACGAGGCCCCGCGCGAGGACTCGTTCTGCGACTACACCGTGTCGCAGGACCGGACGGTGGTGGTGGAAGACGCGAGCGCCACCGACCTGTTCGCCGAGAACCCGTTCGTCACGGGCGACCCGCACCTGCGGTTCTACGCCGGGCACCCGCTGCACGCCCCGGGCGGAGAGCCCATCGGCACCCTGTGCGTGCTCGACACCGAGCCGCACGTGCTCACCGACTCGCAGCAGGATCTGCTCCGCGACCTCGCGTTCTGGGTGCAGACCGAGCTCGCGCAGGACGCCGACATCGACCACGCCGCGGTCGTGCAGCAGGCGTTGCGGCCCCGCGTACTGCCCGAGGTCGAGGGCTACACGATCGCGGCCGGCGCGGCCCCGCGGGGCATGCTCGCCGGCGACTACTTCGACTTCTCGCGGCACGGCGACGCCCTGCGCGTGACCCTGGCCGATGCGATGGGCAAGGGCACCGGTCCCGCGCTCGTGGCGGCCACGGTGCGCGCATCGCTGCGCACGGCCCCGGAGCGTCCGCTCACCACGGCCGTCGCCGACGTCGACCGGCTCCTGGAGGACGACCTCGCCGACACCTCGATGTTCGTCACCGCGGTGGTCGCCGAGCTGCAGCCCTCGACCGGTGAGCTGCAGGTGATCGATGCGGGGCACAGTCTCGCGTTCGTGATCCGCGCCGACCGCTCCTGGACCCCGCTGCGCTCCACCAACCTGCCGCTGGGCATGGGCATGGGCGTCGCTGACCCGCGGGAGCCGATCACGACGACGCTGGAGGCGGGCGACACCTTCATCTGCTGCAGCGACGGCCTGCTCGACGTGCTCGACGAGGACGACCCCTTCGCACACGTCGACCGCGTGCTCGCCGCACTCGGCCCCGACGGCGCGGTGCAGGAGGCGCTGCGGCTGGCGAACTCGGACGAGCGCGCCACCGACGACATCACCGTCGTGGTGGTGCGGAGGGACTCGTGACCGCCCGGTTCGCGACCATCCGCATCCTCGCGCTGCTGTCGGTGCTGCTCGGCGTCAACTACGTCGCCTGGCGCTGGCTGGAGTCGGTGAACTGGTCGGTGTGGTGGATCGCCGTGCCGCTCGTGATCGCCGAGACCTACAGCCTCATCGACACGTTCCTGTTCTGCCTGACGATGTGGCGCGCCAAGGAGCGCCCGGCCCCGGTGTCGCCGCCGCAGGGCACGGTCGACGTGTTCATCACCACGTACGACGAGCCGATCGAGCTCGTCATGACCACCGCGCGGGCCGCGAAGCGCATCGCCTACCCGCACACGACGTGGATCCTCGACGACGGGGCGCGCCCCGAACTGGAGGCCGAGGCCCGCGCCGCCGGTGTCGCCTACCTCACCCGCTCGGAGGACTGGACGGGAAAGCCCCGGCACGCGAAGGCCGGCAACCTCAACAGCGCCCTGTTCCAGACCGACGGCGAGTTCCTGCTCATCCTCGACGCCGACCAGGTGCCCGACCCGCTGATCCTGCACCGCACGCTCGGCTACTTCGCCGACGACCCCGAGGTCGCGCTCGTGCAGACGCCGCAGTGGTTCGTGAACGTCGACGAGGCCGACCCGCTCGGCAGTCAGGCACCGCTGTTCTACGGCCCCATCCAGCAGGGCAAGGACGGCTGGAACGCCGCGTTCTTCTGCGGCTCCAACGCCGTGCTGCGACGTGAGGCGCTCATGCAGCTCGGCATCGTCGGCTACGTGCGCGAGGTGACGGAGTCGGCCGCGAAGGCGCTCAAGACCTCCGAGACCCTGATCGCGAAGGAGGCGGAGGCCGCGACCGACCCCGCCCTGGCGACCGAGCTCGGGGCGCTGCGCATCGCGATCTCGCGCGGCCGGAAAGACCTCGCCGCCGGGGAGTCGGTCGCCGAGGTGGCGGCACGCGTGGGCGACGCCGTCGACAACGCCTCCCGCATCCTGGTCGCGCACGACCTGGACAGCATCCGCGCCGACCTGGCCGAGATCGGCGCGCTGCCGATGCAGCACGATGCCGAGCTCGGGCTCGTCGTGGTCGACGAGGCCGGGCTCGACGCCCTGGCGGCGTCGGACCTGTCGCCCATCACCGCGGTGGAGGCCGTGCGCGGACTGCTCGACACGCTGCGGCTCGACCGCGGTGACGAGGCGCAGCCGATCCTCCCGCTCGCCACGATCTCGGTCACGGAAGACATGGCGACCGCGATGCAGCTGCACGCCCTCGGCTGGCGCAGCGTCTACCACCACGAGATCCTGGCCCACGGGCTCGCCCCGGAAGACCTGCGCACCATGCTCACGCAGCGCCTGCGGTGGGCACAGGGCACGTTGCAGGTGATGCTGCGCGACAACCCGCTCGCCAAGCGCGGCCTCTCGGTCGGGCAGCGGCTGATGTACTTCGCCACGATGTGGAGCTACCTGTCGGGCTTCGCGGCGATCGTCTACCTCGCCGCGCCCGTGATCTACCTGGTCTTCGGGGTGCTCCCGGTGACCGCGTGGTCGGTGGACTTCTTCGCGCGATTCCTGCCGTACTTCCTCATCAACCAGGCGCTGTTCCTCGTGGTCGCGAAGGGCGTGAAGACCTGGCGCGGCCAGCAGTACTCGCTCGCCCTGTTCCCGGTGTGGATCCGTGCCTGCTGGACGGCCTTCGCGAACGTCGTGCTCGGCCGGCCGCTGTCGTTCGCCGTCACCCGCAAGGACGGCCGCGACCCGCGCGGCGTGCCGTGGGGCGAGATCTGGCCGCAGCTCACCGCCATGATCGTGCTCGCCGTCGCGCTCGTGATCGGGGTGGTGCGGGTGTTCCTCGGCACCGCCGATGGCACGGGCACCCTCGTCAACACCGCCTGGGTGCTGTACGACCTCGTCGTGCTCAGCGTCATCATCCAGGCCGCCCGGTACCGCGGTCCCGCCGCGGCCATCCTCGAGAAGGAGTCGAATGAACGTCAGCACTGACACCAGGGACGGCTACGCCGTCGTCGCCATCACAGGGCGCCTCACCGCGTCCGGCGCACCCCTGCTGCGCAACGCCGTGAGCGACCTCGTCGCCGCGGGGCAGCCGCGCATCGCGATCGACCTCAGCGGCACCGAGTTCGTCGACTCCTCGGGCCTCGGCGCCCTCGTCGGCGGGCTCAAGAGCGCCCGCGTGGCCGGGGGCGACCTGCGGATCGCGGCCGTGCCGGAGGCCGTGCGCACGGTGCTCCACCTGACCAACCTGGATCGCGTGCTGCGCGACTACCCGACGCCGGAATCGGCGTTCGATGGCCGCTGAGGTCCGGGCGTTCCACGTCGACGGGCCCGCCGGGCTCGCCCTGGTCGACAGCGCGCTCGACGCGCTCGACCGGCTCTGGGCCGACGGCCCGGAGATCCCCGCCGAGGACCAGGTGCTGTTCGCGCTGGCCGTCAGCGAAGTGACCACCAACATCGCGCAGCACAACGAGCGCACCGACGTGGTGTTCAGCGTCGACGTGCGCGTCTCGGCGGACGAGCTGCGCGCCTACATCCGCGACACCGCGCCGCCCGCCCCGATCGACTGGGACACCGTGTCCATGCCGGGCGAGGACAGCGAGAGCGGGCGCGGCCTGGCGCTGTCGCAGGCCGCGCTCGACGAGTTCCGGCACGTGCCGGGCGACGCCGGAAACACGTGGGTGCTGGTGCGGCGGGTCGGCGTCGACCGGGGCGAGGGCTGAGCGGTCAGGCGAGCCAGGCGGGAGCTCGGCCCCGCAGCACGGCCCCGTCGATCGAGAAGCGCCCGGCACCGGTGAGCGCGAGGGCCAGAGCGGCCGCGCCCAGCACGGCCACGAACTCGTAGCCGCCCTCGCCCACCCAGAGACCGGCGGGCAGGTGCACGAGCACGAGCGCGACCAGCATGTCGATCGCGAGCACCACGCCGACCGGGCGGGTGAACAGCCCGAGCATGAGCAGGATGCCGCCGATCAGCTCGACGAAGGCGACCACGGGCGCGGCGATCTCCGCGAACGGCACCCCCATGCCGGCGAAGCTGCCGACGGTTCCGGGGATCGTGTACTCGAAGATCTTCTGGGCGCCGTGGGCGGTGAAGATCGCACCGGTGACGACCCGGAGGATCAGGAGTCCCAGCGAGGGGGCGGGGCGGTGGGCAGTGGTGTTCGTCATGAGGAGTTCTTCCGTCGTGGCAGGACACCCGCGCGCGGCGCGGACCAGGGGGTTCCCTGCCCCCACGCTAGAAACAGCGGCTTTCCATCCCCTGAACGTGTCGGGCGCAGGTCACGCCGAGCCGCGCGGGTGCCACAGCACCAGCTCGGTCGAGCGACGCAGTCGTCGTCCGCCGGGCATCGGGACCACGCCGGACGAGCCGGCCGCGAACACCCGCACGCCCGGGCGGTTCTCCCGCTCGGCGCGCAGCGCGGCCTCGAGCGCGACGACGCGCCCGCGCAGCATCCGGTTCTCGTCCTCCAGGTCGAGGAGCTTGGCGATCGCGGGCAGGCTCATCCCCTCGGAGGAGAGCTGCGCGACCTCCCGCAGCTGCTCGATGTTCCGCGACGAATACCGCCGGGAGCCGCCCGGCGTGCGGCCGGGCACCACGAGCCCGATGCGGTCGTACTGGCGGAGGGTCTGCGGGTGCAGGCCCGACAGCTCGGCGGCGGCGGCGATCGCGAAGACGGGGGTGTCGGCGTCCATCACGCACTCCACCCCCGTCCCTCGGCGTTCGCACTCATCGGCGGGCCTTCGCCATCAACTCCGCCCGCGGGTTCTCCTGCGGCTCCAGCTGCTGGAACTTCTCCAGCGCCTCACGCGCGGCGTCGTCGAGGTGCGTCGGCACCGCGACCTGGAGCTCGGCGAGCAGGTCGCCCGTGCCCTTGGAGGTCGCGACACCGCGGCCCTTGACGCGCAGCACGCGCCCGGACGGAGTGCCAGGGGCGACGCGCAGCTTGACCACGTCACCGCCGAGCGTCGGCACCTCGATGGTGGCACCGAGCGTGGCCTCGGTGAACGTGACCGGCACGACCACGCGGAGGTTGAGGCCGTCGCGCGTGAACACGGGGTGCGGTCGCACCGTGATCTGCACCACGATGTCACCGCTCTCCCCGCCGTCCGGCGACGGACGACCCCGGCCACGCAGCCGGATCTTCTGCCCGTCGGCGACGCCCGCGGGGATCTTCACCTTGAACGGCTTGCCGTCCTCACCCTGCAGCGTGATGGTCTCACCCTGCACGGCAGTGGTGAAGTCGAGCGTGGTGCGCGCGGTCACGTCGGCGCCGCGCTGCGGTCCGCCGAAGCCGCGGAACCCGCCGCTCGGCTGACCGAACCGGCCGCCGCCGAAGCCGCTGCCCTGCCCCTGGTTGAACATCGCGAAGATGTCCTCGAAGTCGGCGCTCTGGCCTCGCCCCTGCTGTCCGAACCGGCTGAAGACGTCTTCGAACCCGCCCGCCCCGGAGCCGCTGGCCGTGAAGCGGGCGCCCGAGCCCATGGCGCGGATCTCGTCGTACTCCTTGCGCTGCTCGGGGTCGGAGAGCACCGAGTAGGCCTCGCTGATCTCCTTGAACTTGGCCTCGGCCTTCGCATCGCCCTGATTGGAGTCGGGGTGATACTTGCGCGCGAGCTTGCGGTACGTCTTCTTGAGGTCAGCGTCGCTGACGTCCTTCGTGACCCCGAGGGTCTTGTAGAAGTCCTTGTCGAACCAATCCTGGCTGGCCATCGATCACCTACTCCGCAGGGACGGCGACGACGACCTTCGCGGGACGCAGCTCGACGTCGCCCAGGCGGTACCCCACCTCGACGACCTCGAGCACCGTGGCCTTCTCGACGCCGGGGGTCGGCTGCTGGAAGATGGCCTCGTGGCGCTGCGGGTCGAATTCCTCGCCCTTGTCGCCGTAGGCCACGACTCCGAGACGCTCCACCACGGCGCGCACCTTGTCGGCGATCACGGCGAAGGGGGTGCCCTCCACCAGGTCGCCGTGCTGTTCGGCGCGGCCCAGGTCGTCGAGCACGGGGATGAGGCCCTTGGCGGCCTCGCCCTTGGCGCGCTCGATCTCGATCTGGCGCTGTTCCTCGGTGCGGCGGCGGTAGTTGGCGTACTCGGCCTGCAGGCGCTTGAGGTCGTTCAGCAGCGTCGACTCGAGGTCGGCGAGCACGGCGTCTTCCGCCGCGGCCTCGCCGGTCTGCGTCGCGCCCAGGATGTCGTCCACCGTCAGGTCGTCGGGGGCGCCGTCGACCGGCGTCTCGTCCGACCCTTCGGCGGCCTGCGCCTCGCGGGAGTCCGGGTTCTGCGGCGCGGGGCCGGACGCCTGAGCGTCCGACCCCTCGCTGCGACCTTCGGCGGACTCAGGATTCTGGTTCTCGTCGAAGTTCTTGTCGGTCATGGTTACTTCTTCTCGTCCTCGTCGTCGACGACCTCGGCGTCGATGACGTCTTCCTCGGAGGAGGGGGCGTCACCGGCCGGGGCCTCGCCGTCAGCCGAAGCGCCGGCGGCGGCATCCGCCTGCGAGGAGGCGTAGATCGCCTCGCCGAGCTTGGACTGCGACTGGTTGAGCTTCTCGAACGCGGTCTTCACGGCCTCGTCGTCGTCGCCGGCCAGGGCCGTCTTGAGGGCATCGACATCGCCCTTGACCTCGGTCTTGACGTCGTCGGGGAGCTTGTCCTCGTTCTCGGAGATCAGCTTCTCGATGGAGTACGCCAGGGTCTCGGCCTGGTTGCGGGTCTCGGCGGCCTCGCGGCGTGCCTTGTCCTCGGCGGCGTGCTCCTCGGCCTCGCGCACCATGCGCTCGATGTCTTCCTTCGACAGCGACGAGCCGCCGGAGATGACGATCGACTTCTCGGTGCCGGTGCCCTTGTCCTTCGCGGACACGTGCACGATGCCGTTGGCGTCGATGTCGAACGTGACCTCGATCTGCGGGATGCCGCGCGGAGCCGGGGCGATACCGGTCAGCTCGAACGTGCCGAGCGGCTTGTTGTCGCGCGTGAAGTCGCGCTCGCCCTGGAAGACCTGGATCGCCACGGACGGCTGGTTGTCGTCGGCCGTGGTGAAGGTCTCGCTGCGCTTGGTCGGGATGGCCGTGTTGCGCTCGATGAGCTTGGTCATCATGCCGCCCTTGGTCTCGATGCCGAGGGAGAGCGGGGTCACGTCGATGAGCAGGACGTCCTTGCGCTCGCCCTTCAGCACACCGGCCTGCAGTGCGGCACCGACGGCGACGACCTCGTCGGGGTTCACGCCCTTGTTGGCCTCCTTGCCGGTCTCGCGCTTGACGAGCTCGGCGACGGCGGGCATGCGGGTCGAACCACCCACGAGCACGATGTGGTCGATGTCGGACACCTTGATGCCGGCCTCGCGGATCACGTCCTCGAACGGCTTCTTGGTGCGGTCGAGCAGGTCCTTCGTGAGGTCCTCGAACTTCGCGCGGGTGATGGTCTCGCTCAGCGACACCGGACCGGACTCGGTCAGCGACAGGTACGGCAGGTTGATGCTGGTCGAGGTGGAGCTGGAGAGTTCCTTCTTGGCCTGCTCCGCGGCCTCCTTGAGGCGCTGCAGCGCGATCTTGTCGCCCGAGACGTCGACGCCCGTGGTCTCCTTGAACTGCTTGATCAGGTAGTCGACGAGGCGCTGGTCCCAGTCGTCTCCACCGAGGCGGTTGTCACCGGCGGTGGCGCGCACCTGGATGGTGGAGAAGTCGTCGTCCTTGCCCACCTCGAGGAGGGAGACGTCGAACGTTCCGCCACCGAGGTCGAAGACGAGGATGAGCTCGTCTTCCTTACCCTTGTCGAGGCCGTAGGCGAGGGCCGCCGCGGTCGGCTCGTTGATGATGCGGAGCACGTTGAGGCCCGCGATCTCACCGGCCTCCTTGGTGGCCTGGCGCTCGGCGTCGTTGAAGTACGCGGGGACGGTGATGACCGCGTCGGTCACGGTGTCGCCCAGGTACGACTCGGCGTCGCGCTTGAGCTTCTGGAGGATGCGCGCGGAGATCTCCTGCGGCGTCCACTTCTTGCCGTCGACCTCGAAGGTCCAGTCGGTGCCCATGTGGCGCTTGACCGAGGCGATGGTCCGGTCGACGTTGGTGACGGCCTGGCGCTTCGCGGTCTCGCCGACGAGCACCTCCCCGTCCTTGGTGAAGGCCACGACCGAGGGGGTCGTGCGGAAGCCTTCGGCATTGGCGATGACCTTGGGCTCGCCGCCCTCGAGGACGCTGACGACGGAGTTGGTGGTTCCGAGGTCGATACCGACAGCACGTGCCATGTGTTCTCTCCTTTGTTGGGAAGTCTGTTGTGGTTCGGAAAACCTGCGGCGATCAGGGAAACCTGAGTCGCGATGGCTCAAGTGTACTCCCGGCGCACGACCGTGTCAAACAAACTTGATATGGCTCGGCTCAACTTTGTATCGCCGGGGTCGACGGAGTGTCCGTGCAGGATGGACGGATGATCCGTGCCGTGCTCTTCGACCTCGACGGCGTCATCCGCCACTTCGACCACGACCCCGGGTTGGAGGCTCGGTACGCCCTCCCGGACGGCACGATCGCCCGCACCGCCTTCGCCGCACCGCTGATCGATGCGGTGACCACGGGTCGCCTCACCCGGGAGGAGTGGATCACCCGGGTCGGCGAGATGATCGGCTCCGCGCCCGCAGCACGGGAGTGGGGTCGCACGCCGTTCGCCGCGGACCTCGACATGCTCGCACTCGTGGACGGGCTGCGGTCCCGTGGCGTGACCTGCGCCATCCTCACGAACGGCACCGACACCATCACCGCAGAACTCCGCGACAGCGGCATCGGGAAGCACTTCGACCGGGTGTTCAACTCCGCGGAGATCGGGCACGCCAAGCCCGACATCCGGGCGTTCCGACACGTGGCGGCGGTCCTCTCCGTCCCGCCGGAGGAGATCCTCTTCATCGACGACTCGCCGAGCAAGCTCCGTGGTGCGCAGGACCTCGGCATGAGCACGCACGCCTTCACCAGCGTCGCCGCCGTCCGCACTGCGCTCACCGATGCCGGCCTCCCCGTGTCCCGCGCGTAGCCTCACCCCGTCAGCATCCGCGGGATTACGGCGAGCACGCGACACGTTGTCCCCAGTGACCGGAAGGACAACCATGCGCGCACCCGCGGTCGACGCCGCCGAGGCCAGGGCCGGGCTCACCGCCCTGTTGGCCTCCGACCCCGGTCGACTCCGGCGTCGGAGCATCTCACTGGGCGCCCCGGTGGGCGACGCCGACGACGTGGCGCAGGACATCGCCTCGCGCGCGTGGCAGTCGGTCCCCGGCGTGCGTTCGGCCGCACCGGGATCGCTCTGCGCGTGGCTCGACGCCGTGGCCCGCAGCGTGGTGATCGACAGCGCCCGCCGCTGCCACCGCACCCCGCTGCACGACGACATCGACACGGTCGCGATCGAAGCGCCGCAGCGCGTGGAGGACGAGGTCGCCGCGAAGGAGCAGCTGTGCGAGGTGCGAGCGGCCATCGCCCGCCTCCCCCGCAGCCTGCGCGAACCGCTGCTGCTGCGCGTGGAGCACGAGCTGAGCGCCGCCGAGATCGCGGAACGCCTCGGCATCACGGTGCTTGCGGTACGCCAGCGCCTCGCGCGTGCCCGGCACCTGCTCTCAGCCTGACTCGGGCGACCCGCTCGGCCGACCCTCCCCTCTCCGAGAGACGGGAGGGGGATCGCCGGTGCGGGGCGCCGCACGGGCGCCCCGCACGCAGCCGGTCAGACGGTGCCGAACGGGTTGTCGATCGCGATGCGCCAGCCGTGGGTCTCGTCGTACACCGCGACATCGGCCGTGGCGCCCGCGAGCGACACCGGAGAGCCGTCGGGAGCGGTGCCGTCGAGCGTCCAGTCGGCCACGACGAGCCCGACCGTGCCGTTCACGAACACGTTCCGGACGGTCATGGTGATCGGACCGCCGAGGCCGACGAACTGCTCCAGGCCCGCGCGCACCTCCGCCGGCTCGGACACCGGCTGACCCGGAGCGGGCACGAGCACCACACCGGGAGCGTTGAGCGCGAGCAGTCCCTCGATGTCGCCGGCGTTGAACCGCTCCATGAAGGCGATGTGCAGCCGGTCGAGCGACGTGACGGGTTCGGTCATGATGGTTTCCTCTCTGTGCGACGCCCGAGGCGCCGGGAACCGGGGTGGCTCCGCAGAGAAGGACGCTCCCCGCCGGGAAACGTGACATCGGATCCGGAACCAGTCCGGATCCGGCTCACTTGCCGCCGGGAGGACCGATCAGCAGCAGGATCACGTAGAGCGCGACGATGCCCACGACCAGCAGCACCGCGAGCACCCACGGGCGGCGGAGGAACCAGCGCATCAGCCGGTCGTACCAGCGGCGGTCGCGCGGGTCGTCGGTGGGGTCGAGCCGCCAGTCGCCGCGCAGCCGACCGGAGCGGTGCAGCCAGACCTCCATCGGGATGGTGGCGTAGGGGATCACGGCGCTCGCCACCGCCAGTACGCCGACGCCCGGGTGCCAGCGCTGATTGAGCGCGACCAGGACGGCGGTGGCGGCATAGGCGAGGAACACGAACCCGTGGATGCCGCCGCCGACCGTGACCACGACCCCGGGGGCGCCGACCGCCCTGGCGATGATCGCGGCGATCAGGATCGTCCAGGTGATCGCCTCCGCGATCGCCAGGACACGGTACAGACGGCCAGGGGTGCGGAACACGGGACTCCTCGGGTGGGGTACCCCTCCAGAGTATCCGCGCCGTCCTCGGGCGCCGAATCGCGGCTCCCACCGGAATACCGGACGAGGGAGGGGCGTTTCCGAAGGCATGGTGACAGTGGACCCGGACGCGCTCTCGCACGTGCTCGACGCCGTGGAGCTGCGGGTCGGCGTGGCGCGGCGCATCCCGCTCGCCGCCGGAGGGCTGCTCCCGATCCCGGCCGGGCCCACGACGCTCGTCTACCTCGCATCCGGCAGCGTGCAGGGGCATCCGCCCCTCGGCGACGGCTGCCGCCTCGGCGTCGACCCCGACTCCCGCCGCCTCACCCTCGAGCCCCGGGAGCGCCGCGACCACCTGGTCGCCGGTGACGCGTTCCTCACCCTCGGCCGCACCGCGTTCGTGCTGGAGGCCGACCGCGACACCACGCTCATGGTGGTCGACCTCGAGTTCGCCGACGCCACATCACCGCTGCCCGCCCTCCTGCCGCCGTTCCTCACCGTCACCGGATTCGACGCGCTCGAGCCCGCGGCCGCCGCGCTCGCCGAGAACATGGGCCTCGTCGACCCCGCGGCCTCCCCCGCCCGGCAGGGCGACCCCGTGATCTGCCGCATGATGGCGAAGACCGTGCTGATGTCGGTCATCCGCGCCTGGGCCGCCAACGGCTGCGCACCCGCGGGCTGGCCCTCGCTGTCGAACGACCCGTTCCTCGACCGCGTGGTCGACGCCATCCACCAGGAGCCAGGACGCGACTGGACGGTCGAGCGCCTCGCGGCCATCGGCGCCATGTCGCGCTCCACCTTCGCCGAGCGGTTCCGCGTCGCGGTCGGCCGCTCCCCCGCCGACTACGTCACGGAGGTGCGCATCGACGCGGCCAAGCGCCTGCTCGACGCCGGGCGCTCCGTGTCGGACGTGTCGCGCGAACTCGGCTACGCGTCCGACGAGGGCTTCAGCCGCGCATTCCGCCGCCGCACGGGTATGACCCCGTCGTCCTGGCGTTCCGCCGCTCGCACTCCCGCCCTGGTCTGAGCGCCGACCCCCGCCGCCGACGTCCCGGTGACCGATCGCGTCTCAGCCCGATCTCGATGGCGGGCTGCCCACGACTCCGCAGATCCGCGGCGATGCGCCTGCTCGGGCTACGGGCAGGCGACACATCGCCGGGAAACTGCGGAGTTGTGAACCGGGACCGCGGGAGGCGGCGCCGCCCCTTGTGCCCCGTCAGCCCCGCGTGCTCAGCCGGTTCGAGAGGCCGAACAGCACCGCACCCGCGAGCAGCGACACCGCGCCGATCACGTAGGCGAGCTCCACGCTCAGCGTGTCGACGAGCAGCCCGCCCAGACCCGCGGCGAGGGTGATCGCACCCTGGAACCCGACGACCACGAGGCTGCCGCCCGCCTCCAGGCGATCCGGCATGCGGTGCCCGACCCACGTGTTGATCACGATCAGCCACGACGAGAAGACGAAGCCCCAGACGAGCACGACCACGCCGACGCCGATGATCGACCCGGAGAAGAGGATCATCGAGATGACCGCGGCCGCGATCACGAGCGGCGCGAACACGGCGAAGAACGCGAACGACCGGTCGATCACCAGCCCGATCGAGATGTTGCCGAGGAGACCGCCGACGCCGAACAGCGCCAGCAGCACCACGATGGTCGAGGCGTCGACGTCGGGGATGCGCTCGAGCGCCAGCCGCACGTACGTGTAGGCGAGGAAGTGCCCGAGCACCACGAGGACGTGCCCGACCATGCCCAGCCCGATACCGGGGCGGCGGACCGTGTCGACGAGCAGCCGCAGGCTCGACGCCCGCTCGGCCGGCACCGCCGGCAGCGCCCAGCGCAGTGCGACCGCCAGCACCACCATCAGCACGCCGGCGAGCGCGAACACCATCCGCCAGTCGACGACCTCGCTGAGCATCACGCCGATCGGCACCCCGGCGACCGTGGCCAGCGACACCCCGGCCGAGGTGAACATGACCCCGCGGCCCAGGTGCTCCGGCCCCGCGAGCCGTGCGGCGACCGTGATCGACATGGTCCAGTAGGCGCTGATCGCCGCGCCCAGCAGGAACCGGGCGGCGAGCACGAGCAGCAGGTTCGGCGCGATCGCGACCACGAGGTTCGACACGGCCGCGGCGAGCGCCATCCACACCAGCAGCGACCGGCGGTCGAGGCGCGGGAAGATCAGCCCGATCGTGGGCGCGACGACGAGTCCCACCAGCGCCGTGACCGTGACCGTCTGCCCCGCCTGACCCGGGGTGACCCCGAGGCCCTCGGCCATCTCGGTGAGGACACCGTTGGGGAGGAACTCGGCGGTCACGAGCAAGAAGCCCATGATCATGAGCGCGATGAGTCCGCCGTAGCGGATGCGGTCGGCCCGGGTGGGCGCCGCGGTGGGGACGGGGGCAGTCGTGGTCATGGTTCCACCCTTCCGGCGCCCGTGCGTCCGCGCCCGACCGGTCGTCCGCCGCGTCCGACCGATCGTCCGACCCTGGACACGCGCCCGCGCACCCCCGTAGGCTCGTCGTCGCACCGGGAGTCGCCCGGGAAGCCCGCGCGGAAGGAGGCGATGAGATGAACACCGTCGTCGTCGCGCCCTTCGCCGACCACCTTCCCCTCGAGGCCGCCCGCTCCTGATCGCCGTGCGGCCTCCCTTCCCGGAGCCACACCGTGACCGATCCCTCCGCTTCCCCGGAAGCCGCGTCCTTCGACGCCTCCCCCTTCGATTCCCTTGAGACCTCCCTGTCCTTCGCCGACGTCGAACCCGCTGACGGGCAGCGCTGGACCACCTGGCCCTCCGCCACCCCGACCGAGCGCGGCCCCGAGCCGCGGCCCGCGTGGGTCGTGACCTCGGCGGGCGCGCTCGACACCGAGCTCGGCATCCTCAAGACGGGCAAGGAGGCAGACGTGTTCCTGCTCGAACGCGCCGTTCCCGACGACCCCGCGCAGCGCACGCTGCTGGCGGCGAAGCGGTACCGCGGCGAGGGGAACCGGAGCTTCCACCGCTCCGCCGTGTACACGGAGGGCCGCAGCACCCGGAACACCCGCGACACCAGGGCCCTGGCCCGCAAGTCGGAGCACGGTCGCGCGGTGGCTGCGGCGCAGTGGTCGTTCGCGGAGTTCGAGGCGCTGTGCCGCCTGTGGCAGCTCGGCGCCCCGGTGCCCTACCCCGTGCAGGTGAGCGGGACCGAGGTGCTCATGGAGTTCCTCGGCGATGACGACGGCACCGCAGCCCCGCGCCTCGCGCAGGTGCGCGCCGACCGCGACACCCTGCAGGAGCACTACGCGCAGGTGGTCGAGCTCATGCGGGTGTTCGCCGCGGCGGGTTTCGCGCACGGCGACCTGTCCGCGTACAACCTGCTCGTGCACCAGGGGCGGGTGCGGGTGATCGACCTGCCGCAGATCGTGGACGTGATCGCGAACCCGCAGGGGCTCGACCTGCTGCACCGCGACTGCGTGAACGTGTGCGACTGGTTCGCGCGGCGCCGCGTGGAGTGCGACGCCGAGGAGCTGTTCGCCGACCTGCTCGCGGCGCTGTACTGACCCGTCGCGTCAGGAGGCCAGGCGGGCGGCCAGCAGCGTCACGAGCTCGTACACCACGTGGCTCGCGGCGATCCCGGTCATCTGCGCGTGGTCGTAGGCGGGCGACACCTCCACGACGTCGGCGCCCACGATGTCGCGGTCGCGCAGCGCGCGGAGGATGCGCAGCAGCTCACGGCTCGTGAGTCCTCCCGCCTCGGGGGTCCCGGTGCCGGGGGCGTGCGCGGGGTCGAGCACGTCGATGTCGATCGACACGTACAGCGGCTTGTCGCCGATGCGCGTGAGGATCCGGTCGATCGCGGCTTCGACGCCGTGCTCCTCGATGTACTCGCTCGACACGATCGAGAACCCCAGGCGCTCGTCGTCCTCCAGGTCCTGCTTGGAGTAGAGGGGTCCGCGCGTGCCCACGTGGCAGCTGGCGGTGAGGTCGATCAGCCCCTCCTCGCTCGCGCGGCGGAAGGGCGTGCCGTGCGTGATGGGCGCGCCGAAGTAGGTGTCCCACGTGTCGAGGTGCGCGTCGAAGTGCAGCACCGCGACCGGCCCGTGCTTCGCGGCCACGGCGCGCAGCAGCGGCAGGGCCACGGTGTGGTCGCCGCCGATCGTCACGATGCGCTGCACCTGCTCGCCGAGCGCCGTCGCCGCGCGCTCCACCTCGGTCACGGCCTCGGTGAGGTCGAAGGGGTTCACGGGGATGTCGCCCGCGTCGACGACCTGCGCGAGCTGGAAGGGCGACACGTCCTGCGCCGGGTTGTACGGGCGCAGCAGACGCGACGACTCCCGCACGTGCGACGGACCGAACCGCGTGCCGGGGCGGTAGCTCACGCCGGAGTCGAACGGGATGCCCACCACGGCGATGTCGGCGCGCGGCACGTCTTCGATGCGGGGCAGGCGGGCGAAGGTGGCGATGCCGGAGTACCGCGGGTTCACGGAGGCGTCGACGGGGCCGATGGTGTCGGTCATTTCTCGTTCCTGTTCGTTCGGGGTGTCGAGGGCTCAGAGGGCGTGCTGCGGCAGGTGCACGAGCTGCACGCCGCCCGCGGCGATGGCGGCGCGGATGCTCGGGGCGATGTCGTCGCGTCTCTCGACGCGACGCCCGGTCGCGCCGAACGCGGTGGCGAGCGCGGCCCAGTCGGGCTGCACCAGATCCACGCCGATCGGGGCCATGCCGCGGTCGACCTCGTTCTGGCGGATCTCGGCGTAACCGCCGTTGTCGACGCACACGACCGTGAGGTCGAGGCGCTGCTCGACCGCGGTGACGAGCTCGTTCACGCAGAACATGAGCGCGCCGTCGCCGATCACCGTGACCACGGGGCGCTCGGTCTGCGCCACGGCGGCGCCGATCGCGGCGGGCAGCCCGTAGCCGAGCGTGGCATAGGTGGGCGTGTAGAGCAGGGAGTGCGGATGCTCCTGTCGCAGCACGCTGCCCAGCGCCATGTACACGATCTGCGACGAGTCGCCCGCCACGATCGCGTCGTCGGGCAGTGCCTCGGCGATCACCTCCGCGAGCGCCACCGTCTCGGGGGCCGTGGCGCGGGACTCGTCCTCGATCGCGGCCCGTTCGGCCGACAGGTCGCGCGGTGTCGGGGCCGTGTCGGGCAGGAGCGGCAGCAGGGCATCGGTCACCGCGGCCGCGTCGCCCGTGATCCCGACGGTCGCGGTGAGGTTCTTGTCGCGCTGCGCCGGGGAGATGTCGATGCGGATCACAGCGCCGCGGGCCTCGAGGCGCGGGGCCCACAGCTCCGCCTCCCCGAGCTTCGAGCCGACCACGAGCAGCACGTCCGCGGCCTCGGCGACGGCTCGCGCGGCGGCGAGGCGCAGGTTCGAGCCGAGCGACAGCGGGTGGCCCTCGTCGAGCACGCCCTTGCCGTTCAGGGTGGTGAGCACGGGGGCGCCCAGGCGCTCGGCGATCGCGGTCACCTGATGCACCGCGTCCACGGCTCCCCCGCCGGCGACGATCACCGGACGTTCGGCGGCAGAGAGCAGCCGGCCGGCCTCGGCGAGCGCGACCGGGTCACCGGCCACGCGCTCGGGCATCGGACGGGGCGCCCGGGCGGCGGCGGGCACGTCGGCCGGGGCCTCCAGCACGTCGAGCGGGATCTCGATGTGCACGGGGCGCGGGCGCCCGGTGCGGAAGAGGTGGAAGGCGTCGTGCACGGCCTCCACCCCCTCGGCCGCCGTGGTCACCCGGCGCGACCACTCCGCGATCGCGCCGACCATGGCCGTGGCGTCCTTCGTCTCGTGCAGGGTGCCCACGTCGGCGAACTCCGCGCCGAGCGGCACCCCGGGCGACAGCACGATCAGCGGACGCGACTCGCAGAACGCGGTGCCGATCGCGCTCAGGGCGTTCTGCAGCCCGGGGCCCGACGTGGTGATCACGACGCCGGGGAGCCCGGTCTGCTGCGCCCAGCCGTCAGCGCCGTAGCCGGAGCCCTGCTCGTGCCGGTTGGTGACGGCGCGGATGCCGAGGTCGGCCAGGGGGCGGTACAGCTCCAGGTTGTGCGTGCCGGGGATGCCGAACACCGCCGTCACCCCGTAGCCGCGGATGGTCTCCAGCACCGCGCGGCCCGCCGTGTCGGCGTACGGGGCGGTGGGGTTCGCGTCGGCGCTCATGCTCGTATCCTCGTTCAGACGGCGGCCGTGGTGCGGGCGGCGACGTGGCGGCGCACGCCGTCGACCCAGGTCTCGCGCACCTCGATGGCCGCGATCTCCTCGGCGGGCACGGCCAGCGGGTCGTCCGAGAGCACCGCGAAGTCGGCGAGCTTGCCCACTTCCAGCGAGCCCAGGTCGTCTTCCCGCCCGATCGACACGGCCCCCTCGATCGTGTGGGCGCGCAGAGCGGCGAGCGCGGAGATGCGCAGGTCGTCGGGCCCGAGTCGGTGGCCGCGGCGGGTGACGCGGGTGACCGCCGTCTGGATGGCCTCCAGCGGGATCGGCTCGGCGACCGGGGCGTCGGAGGAGATCGTCATGGGCACGCCCGCCCGCTCGAACTCGCCGAGCGGGTTGAACCGCTCGCCCGGGGTGCCGATGGCCTCCTCCACGCCCTCGCCCCAGTTGAAGTAGTGCTGGGTCTGGTTGACGGGACGGATGCCGGCGGTCGCCATGCGCGCGATCTGCTCGGGCGTGGGCAGGCCGCAGTGCTCGATGCGGTGCCGGGCGTCCGCATCGGGACGTTCGGCGAGCGCGGCCTCGATCGCCGACACGACCATCTCGATCGCGGTGGGCGACTGCGCGTGCGTCGCCGTCTGGAGCCCCGCGGCGTGCGCCTTGCGGATCAGCTCGGCGTAGTCGGCGGGCTCGTGGTACAGCTGGCCCGTGCGGCACGGGTCGCCCACGTAGCCGTCGGGGAAGTACGCGGTCCAGCCGCCGAGGGTGCCGTCGGCGTAGAACTTGATGCCGGCGAAGCTCAGGTGCGCGTTGCCGAACTGTCCGACGAGCCCCATCTCGAGCGCCTCGTCGAGCAGATGCGACAGCAGGTACATCGACACGCGCAGCTCGAGTCGCCCGGCCTCCGCGAGCCGCAGGTACATGTCGAACTCGCGGCGCGTGACCTGGCAGTCGCCGATCGAGGTGACACCGCCCGCAAGGAACCGCTGCGTCGCGGCGTCGAGCTGCCGCAGGTGCTCCTCCGGCTCATCGGCCAGGTGGAAGTTCGGGCCGTGGTGGCCGATCTTCACCCCGTGCACGCCCGTCAGGATGTTGCACGCCGCGTCGGACAGCTCCCCGGTGAGCTCGCCGTCGGCGTCGCGGAAGAACTCCCCGCCGTCCGGGTTCGGGGTGTCGCGGTCCACGCCGTTGATGTCGAGCGTGTACGAGTTCACGACGCCGCCGTGACCCGAGGCGTTCATGAGGTACACCTCCCGGTCGGACGCGACCTCGTCGAGCTCGAACCGGGTGGGGTGGCGCTTCTCGGCGAGGTTGCGCTGCTCGTAGCCGTAGCCGCGCACCGGGCGACCGGCGGGGAGCCCGGCCGCCGCGGCCTTCAGCAGGGCGACGATCTCGGGGATGCTGCCCGCCTTCTCCGGCCCGCAGTCCACCCACGTCATCATCTGCCCGAACATGAGCGGGTGCGCGTGCGCGTCGACGAACCCGGGCACCACGACCGCGTCGCCGAGCTCGACGCGCTCCGGGGTCAGCCCGGCCCTGGCTGCCACGTCCTCGCACTCCGCGACCGTGCCGAGGGCGACGATGCGCCCCCGGTCGGTGAGCATCGCGGTCGCGGTGGTGTCCGCCGCGTCCGCGGTGTGGATGGCGCGGGCGGTGACGAGGGCGGGGGCGGCCTGGGCCGAGCGGTCGAAGGGGGTGAGCTTGCGCATGAGGAGCCTGTTCGCGGTGGGGTCGTGCGGGTGGGGAGGCGGAGCCGATCAGGGCAGGCGGTTCGCCGTGGTGTCGGTCCGGGCGGTGAACGAGGCCGTGACCGGTGCCTCGTCGGAGTGCTGCGGCGCGAGGCGCGTGCAGATCCCGGCGATCACGGCCATGCCGACGAACATCGCGATCACCGACCAGACGCTGCCGGTCCAGGCGATCAGCTGCGTCGCGAACCAGGGCGAGAAGCCGGCCCAGATCGCGGCGCCCACGCCGTAGGAGAGGGCGATCGAGGTGTACCGCGCCTGCGGGCGGAACATCTGCGCGAGGATCGCGGCGATCGGGGCGTAGGTCGCGCTCATCGCGATGCGCACCAGCGAGGCGAGCAGGAAGATGAGCGGCTCGACCCGTCCCGGCATCACCAGCAGGAACGGCGCGAACGTCAGCACCGAGGTGATCAGGCCGATGTACATCACGTTCTTGCGGCCCCACTTGTCGCCGAGCCAGGCGACCGGCAGCGTGACCACGAACTCCACGAACGAGGCGATCGTCATGGCGTCGAGGATCACCTGCTCGCTGATCGCGATGGGCTCGCCGGTCGCGTAGGCGGTGGCGAAGGTCGTGGCCAGGTAGTAGCCGCCCGTGGAGATGGGCAGGATGCCGATGCCGAGCAGGATCGGCTTCCAGTTGACGCGCAGCGCGAAGGCGAGGGGCATGGACTGCTTGCGGCCCTCGATCTTCTCCTCGAAGACCGGCGACTCCTCCACGCGGTAGCGGACCCACAGGCCGACGGCGATCAGCACGATCGACAGCAGGAACGGGATGCGCCAGCCGCCGTCGATGATGAACGTGTCGCCGCCGCGGGCCATGATCGCGAAGATGCCCGAGGCGAGCAGCGCACCGGCGGGGTTGCCGAGCTGGGTGAAGCCGCCGTAGAACGTCTTCGACTTCTCCGGGGCGTGCTCGACGCTCATGAGCACGGCGCCACCCCACTCGCCACCGACCGCGAGGCCCTGGATGGCGCGCAGCAGGATCAGGAGGATCGGCGCGAGGATGCCGATGTTCTCGTAGGTGGGGAGGCAGCCGACGAGGACGGTCGCGGCGCCCATCAGCAGCAGTGTGATGACGAGCGAGACCCGGCGGCCGAGCTTGTCGCCGATGTGGCCGAAGACGATGCCGCCGAGGGGACGGACGAGGAAGGCGACCGCGAACGTCGCGAACGCCGCGGCGGTCTCGGCGAGGGGGTCGTCGCTCGGGAAGAACAGCGGGCCGAAGACGAGGGCGGCGGCCGTGGCGTAGACGTAGAAGTCGTACCACTCGATCGTGGTGCCGACGAAGGCGGCGATGCCGGCGCGGCGTGCGCGGCTGTGGACGCCGCTTCGGGGGGTGGGGGTGGTGGTCATGGACCCGCTCCTTCGCGGATGGTGTCGGATAGCGATCGATGCTAGGGACGCGACGACCCGGCGGCAAGGGCAGAACTCCAGCGAGAACGGGGATTCACTGGACTTCTGGTCTCTTGGGCGCGCAAAGCGGGCCTTCCCGCCGGTCGCACACGGGGTTACGCTGAGGTTCTGCGCGCGTCGTCGTGCAGACCGGGGAAACTGACGGATCGGGACGCAGCCATGGATTTCGACGCCGAACTCATCCGCGCGCTCCAGGAGGACGGGCGCGCGAGCATCCGCGCCCTGGCCGAGCGGCTCGGGCAGTCCAGGGCCGCGGTGGCCGCACGACTGCGCACGCTGCTGGCCGACCGCACCGTGCGCGTGGTCGCCGCGGTGGACCCGGTCTTCCTCGGCCAGCACGTCCTGGCGCACGTGTCGATCCGCACCGACGGCGCCGTCGAGGTCGTGGCCGAGCACCTGCGCGACATGAGCGAGACCGTGCTCGTGTCGGCCGTCGGCGGCGCGCACGACATCGTGACCGAGGTGCGCGTCGGGTCGATGTCGGAACTGCACGACCTGCTCGCCCGCATCCGCGGCAGCGCGGGCGTGCTCGACATCAACACCATCATCTACTCGACCGTGATCAAGGGGTTCTTCGTGTCGGAGTACCACGGCGGGGTCACGCTCGACGCGATCGACGAAGCCCTCGTGGAGCACCTGCAGGCCGATGGCCGCATGAGCTTCCGCGCGCTCGGCGAAGAGGTGCGCCTCTCCCCCAGCGCCGTCGCGACCCGGGTGCAGCGGCTCATCGACGCGGGCGTCATCAAGATCAGCGCGGTCGAGGCACGCGGCCTCGCGCACCGGCAGCTGTCGATGGGCGTGGGCATGACCCTCGGCGACGACGACGAGGCCGTGATCGAGGAGCTGCGACGCGGTCGCGGTGTCGACTTCGCCGCCCGCACGCTCGGCCGCTTCGACGCGGTCGCGACACTCGTTGAGCCCTCGGCCGGCGCCCTGTACGCGAGCCTGGAGCGCCTGCGCGCGCTGCCCGGAGTGACCCGGATCGAGGCCTGGCTCCACCTCGCGGTGCTCAAGGAGGACTACGCCCGCACGCTCCGCCCGCTCCGCACGGAGTGAGCGCGAAGTCGCCCGGGTCGGGGGTCACGCGGCATGCACCGCGTCGAGCGCGGGTCAGGCGGCGGGGCGGACCGCGTCGAGCAGGGCCGACAGCGCGGGCGGCATCCGGTCGAGCGGGAGCAGGCCGACGATGTCCGCGGCGAACCGCGCCTTGCGGCCCGCGGCCGTCCCGGCGAAGCGATGCAGCTGATCCTCCACGACCCTGCCCCGCTGCGCCGGCTGCCCCTGGAACACGCGGAACCGCCCGAGCTCGCCCCGCGCCGCCAGCGCTTGCTCCACCAACGGAACCCCGGCGGCACGGATCACCTCGTCTTCGAGGTCGCGCTCACAGCCGAAGAACCCTGCATCGGCGGGCACGCCCGTGGCGTCGATCGCGCCGTCGTCGCGCAGGACCCGGGTCACGTACGCGCCCTCCGCCGCGTCGTAGAGGCCGACCACCCGCACGGCAGGCTCGACCGCGCGGAGGGCCGCGAGCCGGGAACGGAGGTTCGTGATGCCGTCGAGGTCGACCAGGTCGAGGTCGTCGAGCGTCTCGCCGAGGCGCTGCGCCGCGGCGAGGAACGCGAGCCGGTCGCTCGCCCCCTCGAACAGCACGACCGTGCCGCCTCCTCGCCCCGCACTCGCCGCCATCCCTCGACCCTACGCACCCGGTGTCCGTCCCGCTTCGACCGCACCCGACGCGGATGGCCGCGCGTCAAGGGTCTGCCGTTGGAGGGCCCGCCGCGGCACACTGCCGACATGGAGCAGCCCGACGAGCCGGACGCGGCCACGGCACCGGAGCGCACGCCCGATGGCCACCACATCGTCGTGAACGGACGCCGGTGGCGGGCGACCGACCCGGCGATCCCCGACAAGCTGCGCCAGGAGCTGGTCGACGAGCTGATGGCCGCGCGGCGCGCCGTCAAGGCGGCGGAGCCCGAGGCGCGGCGCCGCGTGCACGATGCGAAAACCGCCCTCGGCGAACGCGGCGCCCCGTGGTGGGAGCAGCCGACGCCCGAGGAGTCCGCGGAGCGCATCGCGGCCGCCATCCGCACCCTCACCCGCAAGAGGGAGGGGTCGTCGATCTGCCCGAGCGACGTCGCCAGAGCCGTCGGCGGGGAGGCCTGGCGCAACCGGATGGACGAGGTGCGCCGCGTGACCGCCGCGCTCGCCGACCGGGACGAGGTCGTGGTGACCCAGAAGGGCGAGCCGGTCGACATCGCGTCCGCGCGCGGCCCGGTGCGCATCCGCCGCGGCCCCGCCCTCTGACCCGGGCGGAGTGGGTTGAGCCGGGGTGCCGCGCGGGACACGGCGCGCCGTCACCGGGCGTTCACCGGGCCCCGCCAGACTGCGAGCATGAGCGAACCCGAATCCCGCAGCGGCGCACCGGAGCCCGCAGCGACCGCGAACAGCGGAGCCGTCGCCGTGGTCGGCCTCGACCTGCGCGGCGAGACCCCCGCCCCGAAGAAGCAGGTGTACTCGTGGGCCCTGTGGGACTGGGCGACCCAGCCGTTCAACACGGTGATCCTCACGTTCGTGTTCACGGCGCTCTACCTCGTCAGCCCCTCGTTCCTGCCGCCCGAGGTCGCCGCGCTCGACGAGAACGACCCGCTACGGATCGCCGCGGAGGCCGACCTCGCGTCCGGCCTCGGTCTCGGCCTCACGGTCGCCGCCTTCGGCATCCTCCTGCTCGCCCCGGTGCTCGGTCAGCGGGCGGATGCCGCCGGACGCCAGAAGCTGTGGCTGGGCATCGGCACGGGCGCACTGATCCTCTGCATGTTCGGGCTGTGGTTCGTCGAGCCGGTCCCCGCCCTGTTCTGGGTGGGCGTGGCGCTGATCTCCGCCGGGTCGGTGTTCGGCGAGATCGCAGCGGTGAACTCCAACGCCATGCTGATCGGCATCGCGAACCCGAAGAACGTCGGACGCATCTCGGGCCTCGGCTGGGGCTTCGGGTACCTCGGCGGCATCATCGCGCTCGTGATCGTGGTCGTGCTCGACACCTTCGACTGGTTCGGGATGCCGACCGACAACGGACTCGCGTACCGCCTGATCGCGGTCGGCTGCGCGGTCTGGGCGATCGTGTTCGCCATCCCAATCTTCCTCAACGTGCCGGAACCGTCGCTCGGCCGCCCGGAGCGGAAGGTCGGCTTCTTCCGGTCGTACCTGCTGCTGGTGCAGGACGTCGTGGGGCTGTACCGCGACCCGGAGACCCGCTCGACCTTCTGGTACCTGCTCGCGAGCGCGGTGTTCCGCGACGGCCTGGGCGGGGTGTTCGCGTTCGGCGCGATCATCGGCACGGCCGTGTTCCGGTTCGGCACGCAGGACATCATCGTGTTCGGCATCGCGGCGAACCTCGTCGCGGGGGTGTCGACGATCCTGGCCGGACGACTCGACGACCGCCTCGGCCCGAAGCGCATCATCCTCGGCTCGATCGCGGCCATGATCGTCGCGGGGCTCGCGGTCTTCCTGCTGCGCGACGCCGGCGCGATCGTGTTCTGGGTGGGCGGACTCATCCTGTGCGCGTTCGTCGGACCGGCGCAGGCCGCCGCGCGGTCCTTCCTGGCCCGCGTCACCCCGGCCGGCCGCGAGGGCGAGATCTTCGGCCTGTACGCGACGACGGGACGGGCGGCGAGCTGGATGGCCTCCGCCGCCTGGACCGTGCTGATCGCCCTGACCGCGCAGACGGCGTTCGGCATCCTCGGCATCGTGATCGTGCTGATCGCCGGGTTCCTCCTGCTGCTGCCGGTGAAGGCTCCACGCTAGGACGCGACCGCCCCGCGGGGCAGGAGTAGCGTGACCGGGGTGACCGTGCTGCTCGCCTTCCTCGCCAACGTGCTCGTCGCGATCGCGAAGACGGTGGCCGCGGTCATCACCTCGTCCGCGTCGATGGTCGCCGAGGCCGCGCACTCCTGGGCGGACGCGGGCAACGAGGTGTTCCTGCTGATCGCCGACCGGCGCGGCGCGAAGACCAAAGACGCGCGGCATCCGCTCGGCTACGGCCGCAACGCCTTCGTGTGGTCGCTGATCGCCGCGTTCGGCATCTTCACCGCGGGCTCGATCGTGTCGATCATGCACGGCATCCAGGAGCTGTCCGACACCGGGCCGGTGGAGAGCCCGGTCGTCGCCTACGTCGTCCTCGGCATCGCGTTCGTGCTCGAGGGGGCCTCGTTCACGCAGGCGATGATCCGCTCCCGCCGCCTGGCGCGCGAGCGCGGCAGCTCCACGTGGGACTTCGTGCTGGAGACGAGCGACACGACCCTCCGCGCCGTGTTCTTCGAGGACTCAGCGGCCCTCGTCGGCCTGGTCCTGGCGGGCGGCTCGATCCTGCTGCACCAGCTCACCGGCGTGGCCGCCTGGGACGCGATCGGCTCGATCCTGGTGGGCGTGCTGCTCGGGGTGGTCGCGGTGATCCTGATCGGACGCAACATCGCATTCCTCGTCGGCACGAGCGTCTCCCCCACCCTGCGCTCGCGGGTCGGCACGGCGCTGCTGGGGCTGGACGACATCGAACGGGTGACCTACCTGCACATCGAGTACGTGGGGCCGAACCGGCTGTTCCTCGTGGCCGAGGTCGACCTGTCGGGCGACGCGCGCGAGCACGACGTGGCGCGTCGGCTGCGCGAGGTGGAGCGGCGGATCGAGGCGCACGACGCGATCGAGGCGGTCGTGCTGTCCCTCTCGGTGGACGACGAGCCCTCGCTCGACTTCGCGCGCGCCTGAGTCGCGGAGCGAGACCCGCGGAGCGAGACCGGCGGAGCGGGGTCGGAGGCGCGAGACCGGCGGAGCGAGACCGGCGGAGCAGGAATCGTCGCGGCGTCAGCGCGGCCAGTTGTCGGCGAGCTTGGTGAGCAGACGCGCGAGTTCGGTGCGCTCGTCGTCGGTGAAGGGCGCGAGCGCCTGGGTGAGCAGCTCCCTCCTCTCCCCGCGCAGACCACGCGCGAGCCGGCGGCCCTCGTCGGTCAGCGCGATCCGGGTGCGGCGCGCGTCGTCCGGGTCGGCCTCACGACGCACGAAGCCGCCCTGCACGCCCTGCTGCACGAGGCGCGACGCGCGGGGCTGATCCACGCCGATCGCCTGGCCGAGCGCGCTCACGCTCAGCGGTTCGGGCGCCGAGGCCAGCGCCTCGAGCATCCGCATGCGGGCGGGGCCGCCGAGGCGTCCGGAGGGGTCGGCCATCCACGGCGGCATCCCGGGGTGCCCGCGGTGATGGCCGAAGTGCTCGTCGGCACCGTCGGCGTGCGGGCCGTCGTGACCTCCGCCGGGCCAGCCGTGGGGTCCGCCGCGTCCGCGCGGTCCGTGCTCGCGCTGACCGGGCCGGCGCCCGCGGAGACGAGACAGCGCCTGGGCGATCGCCTCGGCGGGGTCGTGCGGTTCGGAGTCGCGGGAACGGGTGGCCATACCTCGATTTTACATGCGACTTGACATGCTTTAGATCTGCATGTCACACTACATGTACATGCCGAATCACATGGATATGTCACCTGACATCCACCGGCCACCACCGCGGCCCACCAGCCGCCCCTGAACAGAGGACAACCCCATGAACACCACCACAGACACCACAGAGACTCCGCAGCCGCCGCGCCCCTTCGGTTACTGGCTCAAGGCCGTCGACCGCCTCATGGCGGCCGAGTTCGCCGCCGCGTTCGACGACGAGGGCATCACCCGGCGCGACTGGCGCCTGCTCAACGTCGTCGACGGCTCGGCCGAACGCGAACGCCCGCTCCGTGCGCACAAGCTGCGCCGCGTGATCGACCGCGGGTGGGTCGTCACCGACGGCGAGGGCTGGTCCCTCACCGACGACGGCCGCGCCGCGAAGGAGCGCCTCGGCGCACTGGTCGACGACATCCGCGCCAAGGTCGTCGACGCCGTCCCCACGGACGACCTCGACACGACGCTCGCATCGCTCGAGGCCATCGCCCGCGCGTTCGGGTGGGAGGAGGGCACGCCCCTCCCCCGCACGCACCGCGGCCCGCGGGGCCACCGGCACGGTCACGGTTTCCGCGCCCCGTTCGGCCACCACGGCTTCGGTCGCCACGGCTTCTACGGGCACGACGACGGCTACGACGTCCGCCACGGCCACAGCCACGGCCACGACGGCCACGCGATGCCGGAGGGGCCGTGCGGTCACGGCCACCCGGGCGAGCGCCGCGCACGTCACGCGTTCGAGCGCGGCTACGACGCCGGGTTCCGCCGCGGTCGCGCCGCCTGACCGCCGCACCACAGGGCGCCTTCCCGTCTGGGAAGGCGCCCTGTCGCGCGCCGGGGCTCTACATCTCGAGGTCGAGGAGCGCCACGGCATCGTCGGGGGCGCCGACAGCACGGAGGCGTCCGCGCATCGCCGCCGCGGCGAGGGCATAGGGCCGTTCGTCGTCGAGGAGCAGCGAGCGCGAGTTGGCTTCCTCGTTCAGCGCGACGAGTTCGAACGCCAGCACCTCCACGTCGTCGACCGCGATCTCTCCGACCGCGATGGCGTGACGCAGCTGGGCCTCGATGTACCCGTGCCAGTCGGTCAGGGCCGCGCGCACGGCGTCGGTCACCGGCCCGGTCTTGGAGTCGACGTCGGCGGAGGTCGCGGCGAAGAAGCAGCCTCCGGTGAACACGCGGTCCTTCGAATAGAGCAGCGAGTGGCGCAGCAGCGCCGCGAGGCGTCGCACGCCGCGGGGCTCGGCACGGGCGGGCTCGACGATCCGTGCGAGGAAGATCTCCCTGGCGGCTTCGATCGTGGCGAGCTGCAACCCCTCTTTGCTGCGGAAGAGCGTGGCGATGCTGCTCTTGCTCGATCCGGACGCCGCAGCGAGCCGACCGATCGTCAGGCCGTCGAGACCCTCGACCGACGCCAGGTTCGTGGCGCTGTGGAGCACGACGCGGCGGGAGGCATCACCCCGTACCCGTCGGCCGTCCAGGATCGGGCTCTCGGACATCCCCCTAGTATACGAACGATCGTTCGCCTAGTATACGTATGATCGTTCGTATTGTTCCGGCGAAGGAGTCACGATGCCGTCCCTGCCCGTCCTGCTCGCCCGCACCGTCCCCCTGCTCGCCCGCGTCTCGCCACGGCTGGCGGGCGCCGTGGCGCTCCGCCTGTTCTTCACCACCGGGCCCCGCATGCGCGTGCGCCCCGCCGATGCGCCGACCCACAGCGACGCCCGCCGCGGCACCGTCACGGTGCGCGGCATCGAGGTCACCACGTACGAGTGGGGTCGCGGGCCGCGCACCCTGCTGCTCCTGCACGGCTGGCGCGGCCGGGCGTCGCAGTTCGCGCCGCTCGTGCGCGAGCTGGTGGCCGAGGGGTTCCGCGTGCTCGCCTTCGACGGGCCGGCACACGGATCGTCCGGCGGCCGCGCGACCGACGTGCGCGACTGGGTGACGGTCGCCGAGCGACTGCAGGCCGAGCACGGCCCGTTCGAGGCGCTGATCGGCCACTCCTTCGGCGCGCTGGGCGCCCTCACCGCCGCCCGCACGACCGTGCCGGTGCCCGCGGTGGCCGCGCTCGCCGGTGCCGCGGCGCCCGAGGCCTTCCTCGCCCAGTTCGCCAGCGACCTGCGCCTCGACGAGCCCACCGCGCAGAACCTCCGCGAGCGGTTCCACCGCCGCCTCGCGATCGACGAGGCCGCGGCGGCCGAGCGCTTCGACGCCGGACGCCACCCGTTGCCCGACGGCACCGCGCTGCTCGTGGTGCACGACCGCGGCGACCGCCGCCTGCCCGACCGTGACGCCCTGCGCCTGCACGCCGCGCACCCCGGCCGCTCGCGGATGCTGCGCACGGTGGGCCTCGGTCACACGAAGGTGCTCTCGGCCGACCCCACCCTCGACGCGGTCGTGGCTCTCGTCACGGGCGGGCTGCCCGCGGTCGACGCGCTCGGCACCGCCACGGCAGCGACGCCGCCGACGCGGTCGCACGTGGCCGATGACGCAGAACCCGCGCACGCCCCGAGCCCCACCGTGGGGCCCGCGCACGCCGCACACCCGACCTCCGGGTCGTCGCACGCTACACACCCCACCCCCGAGCCGTCGCACGCCGCACACTCGACCGCGGAGTCCGCCGCCCGCGCCTGAGTCCAGGCCCTCCACCGACACCGCGGGCGCCCCCACGCAGACCGGGAGACCGATCCGATGGCGCCGGACGCCGGCGAGCCCGAAGATCCGGCGTCAGACCCGCAGCGGAGTCAGCGCGGGCGCCGCGTCGGCGAGGGTCGGGAACCCGGCGTTCACCAGGACCACGAGCGCGACCACGGCGGCGACGAGCAGCAGGAACAGGAACACGAAGATGAGGCCGGCGAGCACGCGGTAGCTGCCGCCCTCCGGCACCTCCGGAGCGAGCGACGGCTGCGACCAGTCGTCGGCCGCCGCAGCGGGCGGCTCTCCCTCGAGGATCGCGGGCGTCGGGCGCTCGCGCTCCGAGCGGCGCGTGGGCGGCGGAGGCGGCGGGAGCACGGCGTCCGCGGGCGGGATGTCGGCGGACGGCGGGTCGAGCAGGCCGTCCGGGATCGGGGTCTCCGGCGGGGCCGGGGGGATCACGTCGTCGGCCGGGCGGATCGCCGCGGACTCTGTCGGGACGGCCGCACCGGCAGCATCCGGCTCATCCGGGGCCACCGGCTCGTCCGGGGCCGCGGGCTCATGAGGCAGCAGGGGCTCGGGCGTCACCGGGCCGTCCGGGGCCACAGGTCCACCCGGGGTTCCGGGCTCCTCCGGGGTCCGCCCGTCGCCGTCGCTCATGTCAGCCTCCGATCGCTCCCACATCGGTCACGCCCACGTCGGTGCGGTGGAAGTTCTGGAACGACCGCGACGCGGTGGGCCCGCGCTGCCCCTGGTACCGGTTGCCGTAGGGGCCGGAGCCGTAGGGGTTCTCGGCGGGCGAGGTGAGCCGGAAGAAGCACAGCTGCCCGATCTTCATCCCCGGCCACAGCTTGATCGGCAGGGTCGCGACGTTCGCCAGCTCCAGCGTCACATGACCCGTGAACCCGGGGTCGATGAACCCGGCCGTGGAGTGCGTGATCAGGCCGAGGCGCCCGAGCGAGGACTTGCCCTCGAGACGCGCGGCGATGTCGTCCGGCAGCGTCACCTGCTCGAACGTCGCCCCGAGCGCGAACTCGCCGGGGTGGAGGATGAACGGCTCGTCGGGATCGACCTCGATGAGCCGGGTGAGCTCGGGCTGATCCACCGACGGATCGATGAACGGGTACTTGTGGTTGTCGAAGAGGCGGAAGTAGCGGTCCAGGCGCACGTCGATGCTGGACGGCTGGATCATCTCCGGCTCGTGCGGAGCCAGGCCGACACGGCCCGACGCGAGTTCTGCCCTGATGTCGCGATCGCTGAGAAGCACGGCCTCAGCCTAGTCACCGCACGGGTCGCGCCTCACGCGACCTGCGGCATCCGCGTCACAGGGCCGGGGCGCTGCGACGCGAGAGCAGCGGGAGCAGCGCGGCCGCCGTCACGGTCACCGCCGCCGCGACCACCGCCACCAGGAAGCCGCCCGTCACGAGCACGGCCGCGATCGTGCCGAACACCGCGATGCCGAGTCCGCCGCCCAGGGCGAAGCCCACCTCTTGCACCGCCCCGACCTGTCCCGCCTGGTCCTCGGTCGTCACCTCGAACAGCGTCGCGGCGGCGAGGGTCCCCGCGATGCCGAACCCGAGTCCGACCAGCACGAGCGGCAGCGCCACGATGCCGGGGTCGAACGCGAGCCACATGAGCCCGAGCGCCTGCAGCAGCAGCACCAGCACGGTGAGTGCGTTCGCCGACAGCCAGCGCAGCGCGAGCGGCGCCAGCACCCCGCCGATCGCGATCGCCGCGGCCTGCGGCAGCAGCGCGATTCCCGCCTCGGCGGCACTCTGTCCCCGCGCATCCTGCAGGTGCAGGCTCACCAGGAGCACCGACGCCGACGACGCCCCGCTGCTGACGATGATGCGGACGATCGCCGGACTGAATCCCGGCACCCGGAACAGCGCCAGGTCGAGCAGCGGGAGGGGCAGCCGACGCTGCCGCCGTACGAAGAACACGAGGCTGGCGACCGACACGACCGCGGCCACCGCGGCCGACACGGGAGCGGCCAGCACCTCGTGCAGCGCGAAAACGAGGGCGCCGAGCGCGACGATCGACGACAGGATGCTCGGCACGTCCCACGACGGCGGCTGCGTGCTGCGCGAGTCCGGCACGAGCCACAGGGCGAGCAGGGCGGCGGCCACCGCGAGCGGGACGCTGCCCAGCAGCAGCCACCGCCAGCCGGGGCCCTCCGCGAGGAGCCCGCCGAGCACGGGGCCGAGGGCGCTGCCGGTGCCGAAGGTGGCGGTCCAGAGCCCGTACGCGAGCACGCGCTCCCTCGCCTGGAAGGTCGCACCGATCGTGGCCACGACACCCGCGACCACGAAGGCCTCCGCGACGCCGAGCAGAGCCCGGATCACGATGAGCAGCAGGCCGCTGGTGGCGACGCCGCCGATGCCGTTGAGCACCGCGAATCCGACGAGCCCGATCACGACGATGGTCTTGCGCCCGAACGCGTCGCCGATCCGCGCCGCCAGGATCAGCGTCGCCGCGAGCGACAGCGCATAGACGTCGACGAGCCAGAGACCCTCGGTGTCGGTCAGCGCGAGGTCGTCGCGGATCGCGGGCAGCGCCGTGGACACGCTGCTGATGGCGAGGGCGCCGATGAGCACGCCGAGCAGGAGCGGCACCATCGCCATCCAGAGCCGGAGAGAGGAGCGGACGGGGACGACGACGGGGCTGGTGGTCACGGTCTCAGTCTGTAAAGTACAGGCAAAGGCCACAAGTACCGACATTGTCGTCACGTACTTACCGTTTGGATACTGTGGAGGCACGATGCGCGAGAAGACGGCCAGGATCGTCCGCGAGTGGACCGAGACCTGCGACGCGGAGGTCTCGATCGCCGTGCTCGGCGGCGCGTGGAAGCCGAGCATCCTGTCGCTGCTCGCCGAGCACGGCGTGCTGCGCTTCGGTGAGCTCGGGCGCCTGCTGCAGGACCCCACGTCGCGCGTGCTCACCCGGCAGCTGCGCGAGCTGGAGGCGGACGGCCTGATCACCCGCACGGTCTACCGCGAGGTCCCGCCCAAGGTGGAGTACCGGCTGAGCGAGCTGGGTGCGACCGCGACCCCGCTCGTCGACGCGCTCACGCGGTGGGGCACGATGTACGCGGGGCAGCAGCGCGACACCCCCGCGACGGCGGACGCCACGACCTGACGCCGCGGTTCACGCTTTGGCCATCGCCCCGGAGACGGGTAGGCTTGCCCTCACCTGCTCTCGGGCGGGTTCGGGGCTGTAGTTCAATGGTAGAACTTCTGCTTCCCAAGCAGACAGCGCGGGTTCGATTCCCGTCAGCCCCTCCACTGTGACTTCCAAAGCTACTCCGGACATTCTTGAGCTACTCCAGACTGGAATTTTCGCAGTGCACCGCGCCAGATGCGTTTTCGAGGCCGGCACTCATTGACTCGAAGTGACGAACGCCCGCACGTCTCGTGTAGAAGCCCTCGGCTGCGCTAGCGTGGCTGCGAGTTGACGGCGAATCGCCATGTGACGCTTCGCGAACAGGAGGAGTGGGAACGGACAGACGCAGAACGGAGACAGCGGCTGTTGTCACGACCGCCCGCGGCCTCCAGATACACAACCGCTCGGCGTGAGCCCTGAAGGTGCGAGCGAATGTCGAGGCCTGGATCCCCCCCCCTGCCCTCGACACCGAAGTCGCTCGATACACCGAAGACGGCGAGATCGACGATGCCTTCTCAGCCTGTATCGCAAAAGTGAAGCACTATCAGGATGTGAGACCGGCGGCTGTACTCGCGCGGCGGACACCCCGTGGAGTCAGCGGGAGGATCCCACCTTCAGCACTCCCGTTGGCATCGTCCAATTCCGACCGTCACGCAGCGTTGAGGCGACCACTCGCTCGAGCCGCGACTTCGTCGGCAGCGCTGGGTCTATTACCTCGATTAGCGGGCGACGGAAAACGAACCTCGCAGCCTCCTCGCTGGCCAGCGGCGTCTCCTCCTCGTCGGAGACGATCTCGAACCGCTCGGCGAATGCCGCGATGTTCGACCCGGCTAGCGCCGATGACAGTCGGGGATCGAGCAGCCAGCTTGTACAGGCGAATCGCCCGCTCCCGGTCAGCTCAGAGGCGCACGCCAGTGAGGCATCGACACCAGCTGGCAACAGTGGTCCGAGTTCAGGGACGTGCAGGTGGTGACCGTGCTCGCTCTCGCGCATTGAGACCTGAAGCCGCCCGGCGCTGAGCACGTCCGCTCGCATCAGCTCGAGCATCCATGGCGCAATCGCCGCGGCGCCGTACAGTCGATGCTTCCGTCCGACGTCGACCAGCGTCTCGCGTGTCACGTCGGCGGGGACTTTGGCTTCGCGGTGGCGCTCAAGTGCGACGGGTACGAGCTCGACCAGGGCGCGAGCCACAGCGACGTCCGAGGCCCCAGCATCGATGGGGTGGGGCACCCCTTCAGTGCGGCGGATCAGCGCTTCGAGCCTGTCGACGAGCTCCCATGGCACTGGCTCGTCGCGTTCGACGGCTTCGAGATCGAGCAGGGCCGCGTGCTGCGTCACGAGGCCGTCCTCGCGTCCGATACAGATCGACTCTGACCGCCCTCGAAGTACGCGACCAGCTCCGGTGAGAGGGGCGGCACGTTCTGCACGTGACCACCTGATCGAATCGACTCGGTCGCCGCGATCCCCGTAGCCACAGCGTCCCTCGCGGCGACGGGAGACGTGTCGGTACGGCCACCGTGCCGCACGAATCGGAGGAACTCGGCGATCAGGAGATCATCAGCTCCTCCGTGGATCACGCTGGCTCCCTCGGCGAGCTCGGTTACGCGGTGAACCTCATCGGGCTCTCCTGCACCGTGTGTGCGTCGACGCCAGATCCGCACCTCTGCACCGATCTCATCTCCGAAGTTCTCCAGCCGGCCCTCGGTGCCGATAACCGTGTAGTTGCGCCAGTAGTC
>NZ_SSDQ01000035.1:0-367 GCF_004794315.1 Microbacterium sp. PF5
GCGTCGATTAATAGAAAATAGGTTTGTATGTCTAAATGCTCTTTTTAAAAAGGCCGGTGAATCTAGTGGGAATTGAAGATTTAGTGTTACCTGAGGATGTTGAGTTAGCGAAATCATTACGTAATAAGAAGGAGAACTATATAAAGAATCAATTTTTGTTAACTCGTATTGCAAGTAAGAAAAATGTAGAGGGTAAAACAAAAGAATTCTATGAGACTTGTAAAGAGTATGAGGCATGTGGAGAACAGGCTAAAGAGTGCGATAAGCAATTAAAGAAATTGATATTTAAAAAGAAAGAAAATGATAGAGTTCAGCATGTTGTAGAGCGTATGCGAGAGGTTGGCATTAAAGAGGATGTTATTCAAAA